>DATGEW010000102.1:0-6990 GCA_035309745.1 Saccharimonadales bacterium (SeqCode) | reverse complement strand
GTAGGTCTTGGTGACGGTCTTTTTCTCTTTAACGGTGCCGAGATCGGCGCTGATGTTGCTTGCGCTGCCATCGGCCATGGTCACGCCTGCCGGCAAGGTGTCGGTCAGTTTGGTGTTGATCATGTCATCAACGCCGTCGTTGCTCGGGCCGCCATTGTTACCAACGACGATGGTGTATACCAGCGTGTCGCCGGGGTGGACGGTAAGCGCGTCCGCAGCAGTGTTGGCATCAACCATTTTGCTGCCGGTAGTCGTGTCTTGCACGTACTTAATAATGCTGCCTTTGGGTGTACAAGCAAACACGGTGGCGCCCATCAGGCTAGCCAAGGCCAGGCCAGTGACGCTGCTGCTTGCCAGCACTTTCATAGAATTCTTCATCTCCGTAACTCCTCTTGGTTGTTCGAAGTTCTCACACCTCAAACTAGATTAACACAAGCATTGTACACTCTTTTTGCTAATTAGTCAATATTTCTGTAAAAAAGCAATAGCGGGTTAAGGCAATTATACCATGAATACAAGTAGGACACGTTCATGGCTGTTTTAAAACGTTATTACATCCGTCAGACAGGTTATTCAAATGGCATAGCAACAGGGCAAGTTTTGAATCGGGATGGCTCGGTATATACTGGCGATATGAGTAAGGATGATAAACCAGAGTACCAGCGAATTAGTCACAACGCGCCAATATTAGCTGTAGACAAGTTCGATGTCCGAATAACAGGGAACTCCAAGCAACAGAAGGTGCATATTCTAGTACTCCAGGATAGAGACGTAGACAGAGACAACCCTGAAGTTGTAGCCGCACTACAATGTAGCCCTTACGAGCTGGCTGATTTGCGCGATGAAATCGACAGGGCTATTAGAGATTTCAAGAGCAAAGAAGGCGTCGTTCAGCTTGAGAATGAACGGCCTTAGCCTTTTTTCGGCTTCACCGCCTTCCCCAGTATCCGATTGAAATCACCCTCGGCACGCGGTCGGCCACCTTGGGCAATGAAGTCTTGGAGAGGTTTGTCAGCTTTGGTTGGTTTTTTGTCGGCCATACCCCCATTATACGCTAGCACCCGGAAGCGTCAGCGGCAGTTGGTGCATCAAAAAGGCTGAACAGTGCATTGGTTACATTAGAGCTATTATAGCTATCACCTGCAGAGCCGAACTCTACGGCCACATTGCCGTTGGTACTTAGCAGTGATGCCAGCGTCGCGCTATGTACTTCCATTTGGTAGCAGGCATTTGTGCTATCGCTCGTATTAGCCTGCGCCCAAAGGATAGTTGTGTCGCTGGGAAATTCCTGTAGTGCCAGTGACTTTGCTGAACTGATATCAGTGCCACTGGCAAAGCGCATGGAATAAGTCGTGATACGGCCACCAGACGAGCTGACCGTGTAATACTCGTCATTGGCGTTACCTGAACCCAGGCCTGGTGTGGGGTTGTAGGATGAATTGGCGGCGAAACGACTGTCAGCTATATGGGCGCTATTCCAATCACTCAGCGTTGCCCCGTAGCCCGTTATCTTCGGTGCCGTCGGCGTGGCTTGCGGTACTGGTTTAGGCTGAGGGGTTGGGTTGGAGATGGGCGTCGTTGGCTGTGGTTTGGCTACTGCCACTTTCCGAGGTACTACTACTGTTTTATGAGCCACCGAAACTGTAGTTTTGGCAGAACTATCTGGCAATGCCGATGCTAGTGCGCTACTAACAATGAAGAGTACCGCAAACATGGTGCCGAAGGTTCCAGCCGCCAACTTGCGCGTCACCGGTCGGTGGAGCGTTGCACCGAGTTTACCCGGAGATACGATGCCCCAGATGAGGAACACAAGGCTCACGAACGTGCCGAGCATGATTGGAATGAACAATATGGTTAGTAGGGTGGTCATGGGTGTCTCCTTTACCCTTAACTAAAGGTGCCCAGATATAAAAATGGACACCGTGCGGTGTCTTACGCCATTGCAGCAGGTTTTGCCCAAACTGTTTGCACGGTGCCCAATTTAAGGCAAAACCGTACATACAATACGTATGAAAAACTGCTGCATGTTAACGTAAGACTCTTGTAGTATACACCAGCACAAGAAAATGGTGTATTGTGCTGGTGTAATAGGTTAAACGCCGACTTATTGGTGCTAATTAGCGTAAAATCGCTACTCAAGGTTGACATTTACTACAAATACGCCTATACTTTTCATTAAGAATAATCCCTGGCGTTCCATGCGGATGTCAGGAATGGAATTACATACTTAACTCAGAAGATAGAGAGCTTTTTGAAGCTCTTTTTTATATACTAAACAACAGATTGAAGGACATATTGGAGGAAGAGTGAGCAGGTTAGCCATTTTCATCGACGGAGGATATCTCGATTGGGTACAAAAAGAAATCTTCCACACACATGCCGATTTGCAGAAATTAATTGTCGAATTGAGCGGAGATAAAGAACTGTACCGGACGTACTACTATCACTGTCTTCCGTACCAGTCGAGCCAACCGACAAGAGATGAGGCGATGCGGTTTAGTAATGCGCAGAAATTCTTTTACAGCATTGACCAGCTACCGCGTTTTCAGGTCAGGCAAGGGAAACTAGCTTATAGAGGCAATAATCAAGAAGGTAAACCTATCTTCGAGCAAAAACGTGTAGATATCTTACTCGGTACCGATCTCGTACTCTTAGCGGCAAAGCAACACATATCAGAGGCCGTCATTATTGCGGGAGATAGTGATTTTCTACCGGCTGTTGAAATCGCAAAAACAGAGGGTGTTCTTATCCGACTATACTCACATCCTGATAGTATTCACCAAGAGCTATGGAATGCGGCGGATGAGCGTTGTGACATCGACCAGGTGTTTATGGACAAGATCAAACGATAGGCACGCCACCCAGTATTCGTAGCACCACGAACGGTACTTTTTCTCTCCACCCCCTCCATTTGGGTGCCCTGAGTGACTAATTGTCATTTAGACTGACATTGTTTGACGCGAAAAAAGACTTCCAGGCTTTTATGCAGTCTGTTGCAAGTTTGAATGCGTCATATTTTACACCACTAACGGTAATCTCTAGACGGGAGCTAGCAATAAACCCCTGAGACGTGAGGTCGAGCGTAGTGTGTACGTTAGCGGCTTCGATCGTTGCGCCTGACCTAGAGCTTTTATCTAGACCACCATGCTTCGAAGAATTACAGTAGTCTGCCGCCAGCGCAAGGGGCTGACTTTTATTAATGAAGTTCTCCGTATCCAATGAAGAGGTCGCAGGGTCTTTTTTTAGCCAGTCTTTTAGATGGTAACAATGCTGGAAGAAATCATCGGCGGCGTCTCTGGCGGCATGTAAGGAGATACTACTCCCATTATTGATGCTGAGGTGCTTAAACCTTTCATAGGCGCGAATCATGCTGCCATATTTTTGAGAAGCCTCGTACTGCATTCTCCTATTATACGGCCTGATAGAGTAACCGGGGCCTAGCTCCGAGACACATTCGCCAAAATCAAATCAAACATAAACTTCGGCGTCTTGCGGTAGCTATAGCGGAAGGCATACTCGTCAGCGTAGTTTTGGAGGTACTTGGGGCTCACATGCCGGTAGACACCCCGGATGCCCCGCTTAGCGTTGGACCACAGATTCTCAATGTTTTGCGTGTGCGTGCGACCATCGACATACACCGCGTCTTTGTGCTTAATGGTGCTGTGGTAAAAACCCCAGATAGCAAGCTTGCCATAAGCGCGCCACTCATCACTGTAGACAGTTGTACCCAGCACCAAATGTTTCCTGATCTCCGGTACTAAGACCCGTTCCCCCGAACTCTGCACATGCACCACCTTGGCCCGGCCGCCGCGTTCCACCATCCCGAAGACAACTTGCTCACGGCTCAGCCTGGCATTGACCGAAGATCGCTTGCGGGGGTCGGCGTGCATATACATTTCATCCACTTCAACCTCACCGAACAAGGGCATGCCGTCCTCGGCCATGAGTTTGCGAATCTGGTTAAACATCCGCCACGCCGTTTTATAGGTCACGCCGGTCATACGCTCCAGTTGCTTGGCGCTCATGCCGCTACGGGTCTGGGCCATGAGGTAGATGGCATAGAACCAGGTGGTTAGTGGGGTGCTGGAATGGTCGAAGATCGAGCCTTTCAGCGGATAGATATGGTGACCGCAGAAGGAACAGGCGTAAGCACTCCGGCCCTTGACCCGATAAAAATGGTTCTGCCGAACACACTTCGGACAATCCAGGTAGTCACCAAAGCGCAGTTGCTTGACTGCCTCCAGGCAGGCATCATCAGTGGGAAAACGGGCGTGGAACTGTTTGGTGGTGAACTTATTGTGCATACCTACAGTATAGCGGGATAGTTACTTGTAGTCAAGGGATAAGTGCCCGGGTTAACTGAGCGGCTTGCGAAGATCGGCTCGCGGCTCGTATACTCCTATATAGACAGAAAGGGGATATATGAAAGCAATTTGGAACGGTACGGTAATCGCCGAGGCGCCGAAAGAAAAACTAATCTACATCGAACAAAATTGGTATTTTCCGCCGGACAGCATTAAAAAGGATTTCTTGCGCAAAAGCGACACACCGTACACCTGTCCGTGGAAAGGCGAATGCCAGTATTTCGACGTGGGCCAGGACGAAAAGTGGGCTAAAGATAATGCCTGGAGCTACCCCAACCCCATGCCCAGCGCCATCGCTATTGTAAAGAAAGACTTTAGCAACTTCGTAGCGTTTTGGCGCGACGTGCAGGTGAACGAAGACGAGTAGGCAGTGCCCGAAACAGCCGCATAGCGTCGGACCGGTAAAACGATTATACTTAAATGTATGAAAACCCAGCGAGCTTTGTTTGCGGCAGGATGTTTTTGGGGAGTGCAGTATTACTTCGACCAAGTGCCTGGGGTGGTGAAGACCACGGTGGGGTACACGGGGGGTCATACTGAAAACCCCACGTACGACGAAGTATGCAGCCATACAACGGGCCATGCCGAGGCGGTACTGATCGAATTTGATCCGGAAAAAGTCACCTACGAAACGCTGTTGAAGCAGTTTTTCCGCATGCACGATCCGACACAGCTCAACCGGCAGGGTCCGGACATTGGCGACAGTTACCGTTCGGCAATTTTTTACTTTGACCCAGATCAGCACAAGCATGCCGTACAGGTGCGTAATGTCGTGCAAAAGGAAATTGACAAGCCGGTGGTGACGCAAATTGAACCCGCGGGTCCATTTTACGAGGCAGAGGAATATCACCAGAAGTTTACCGAAAAAACGGGCATCGGCATGTGTCATATTCCGTATGCTCCCGTGCGTTAAGACTGCCTTTCGTACACAGCTTTGCGGAGGGCCGCGGGACGCGGTAATTTCCGTTGAGCCGGCTGGCGCTGGCATATCTGTTGTTGGTAGTATATAGTGAGAACATGGCTACAGAGACGAAAAAGAGCACAAAAACCAAGACGGCTAAAAAAACGGCAAAAGCACCGAGCGGTAAAGCAAAAGCTGTCGTGGCTCCGGTAAAAAAGAAAGTGGCAACTGCGGTGGCGGTTACGCCGGCCGACCAGTTTAAGCGGTGGAGCTTTGGTTTCGGCATCCTGTATGTGTTGCAAGGCTTGGCCATCGTGCTGTTTGGCAGCAAAGCGGCAGCCACGGTGAGTACGCAATATCTTTCCGTTGATGCGTTGTCGAGCGATGCCAATGGGCATCAGATGCTTGCTCCGGCAATGCGCCACCTGGGGGATATCCGTTTGGCTTGGATCGTCGCAGCGCTATTTATCGTGCTGGCTGCCGTGCATGTTGTTATGGGATATGCCTCGCGAGATTGGCGGGAGCGGATGCTGGCCCGCGGCATTAATGAACTGCGCGGTGGGGCAATGGCATTGGCCGGCGGACTGATGGTCGTCGTTATTGCGTTATTGGGTGGCATTTCGGACCTTGCGACACTGGTACTGCTGTTCGTCTCGGCGGCGGCTGGTTGTTTGCTGGGCCTCGGTGCCGAAGCTATGGTAGCCCGCAATGGCGGCAAGATGAGCCGCTTGTCACATCTGTTGTGCGGGCTGGCAGTTACCTCGGCAATCGTGCCGTGGCTGGTGTTCGCCGGACAGATTATAAGCGCAAGGCTTTACGGCGGTTTCATTCCTACCTATTTGTATTGGCTTTACGCCTCGACGTTTGTGTTGTTTGCGAGTGGTATGTGGCTGACTCACTGGCGCGTACTGCGAAAGGGTAATTGGGCTGATGCCGGTTACACCGAGCGCGCCTTTATGGTATTGACCTTTGTAGCGGCGACTGCGTTCGCCTGGCAGGTATATGCAGGAGCATTGCACGCATAAAGCATGGCCGCGGTTATTTTTGATTTTGATGGGACGCTTGCCGACACCTTTCCTTTGGTAGTTGATATATCGTATGAGCTGTCGGGGGCTCGGCGTTTACCGGCAAAGCAAATTGACGCATTGCGCGCGCTGCCGCTCCTGGAAGCGGTGCGGCTTGGGCTCGGCGTGTCGCGCTGGGCATTGCCCCGGTTGACGCTTTTAACGCGGCCGCGTATGTACTCCCGGATGCACGAGGTTGCCTTGTTCGCCGGTATACCGGAAATGCTCAAAGCGTTGCGCGCCGACGGCCATACTTTGTATATTGTTACTTCAAACCGCAAGCGAAACGTCCGCGCGTTTTTGGAAGCATACCAGCTCGACAAATATTTTGACGGCATCGGTACGGTGTTATTTGGCAGCGTTTTTTACAAAGTGCGCGGTTTACGCCTGTTGGTGCGGCGCAAAAAATTAGTTCCGGCCGACTGCGTGTACGTTGGCAACGAAGCGCTTGACGTGCACGCCGCCCAGCGCGTGGGAATGCGAACCGTGGCGGTAACCTGGAGCGGCCATTCTCGCAGCGCGTTGGAAGTAACGCGGCCCGACGCAGTCGTAGACCAGCCGGCAGAACTGCCGAAAGTAGTACGGCAATGGAAGCAGTAACCATCGAAAAATTGGTGCACGGCGGGCAAGGGCTGGGGACGTTGCCCGACGGACGTAAAGT
>DATGEW010000101.1:0-2130 GCA_035309745.1 Saccharimonadales bacterium (SeqCode) | reverse complement strand
CCGGCGTACCTTGTTTACGACGTCAAAAGATGTCCAGCCGGCCGGTTTATCAACAAGCAAAATACCATTCATTGTCACCAGCATACCTGGTGCACCGGCATACACGCAACGCTAGAAGCCTTGCGGCGGGGGCATCATCGGCGGAGGTACGGGCGGCACGTTCGGGTTAGGGTTGGTTGGTTCGATGACGGTCGGAGGCCCTTGCGGCATAAGCGGGTTGTTTCCCGGCTGCATCTGGCTGCCGTTCTGGTCCCCCACCACCACACCGGAGGTGGCTTCGTCGGTGTGCAGCGGGCCGCCAAGAGGCTGCGCGTTGAGCGCTTGAATTGGCTCCGGCGTAGCCGGAGGTGCGCCGGCTATGGCCTTCATGACCGCCTCACGGGCGCTTTCCAGATCGGCGGCCGCCTGCGGGTTGGCAGGAGCTGGCGGCGGTGCTACAGGTTCGGATGGTGCAATAACCTCGCTCGGCTGCGCCGGCGGCAAAATCGGCGGCTGGGGCTGGGGCTCTACAACCGGAGCTGGCGCAGGGGGTGCCGGGCTGGGTGTGACCATGTCGCTCGGCGGCAAAATCGGCGGCGCCACGTTGTTCGGCATCGGCACATTGCCGGCGGCAAGGTGCGGGCTGTGTACTTCCTGTTCGAGAGCGCTCAGCGTCTGATTTGACTGTGGCGTAGGGAGCGGTGACACGAATGGCGTCGCCGCAGGTGCGGGCGGCAGCATGGGGCCGATCACCGGCGCTGGTTCGGCTGGAATCACTGGAGGAGGCGTAGGCGGCGATATCGCGGTTGGCGTCACAACGGTAGGTGCTGGTGGCGTTGCGGGCTGATCGGGAACGGGTGAAAGAGGCGGCAAGGGCGGTGGCGTGAACGTTGGCGCTCCCGCGGCTGCCGACGGCTCCACGTGCAACGGTTCGTGGCCCAGCAAGGGGACATCATTAGAAGCAGGCTGCGGCAACGACAGCGGATCGCCGCTTGGCCGCTCAATATCTTCCGGCGATGTGCCGGGCGTCATATCCCCTTCTCTGCCCATGCTGCTTGGCGGCTGTAAAATCATGTGCTGCGAGGCCATATGGTCGGTCGGGTCAATCGTGCCATCAGGCGCAGGGAGTACCGGCGGCCTGCCCTCATCCTTTTTCTGTTCGTCGAAAGTCTGGAGCGAACCATGCTCATCAATATGAATTTGGGGCATGCGCGGCTCCAACTCCTCGAGTGCTTCGGCTTCATGCTTTTCGGCTGACTGTTCCAGCCGTGAACCGCCGGTAGATCCGCCCTCACCCTTGTCACCATCTGCGTGCGTAATTTCGAGCGTGCCGTCATCTGCCGCTTTGGGCATATCCTGTACTTGCTGGTCTTCGGCCGGCGTCTGACTGATGGGCTGCGCGGGCTGCGTCGGCGTAGGAGCCGGCGCAGGCGCCTCAAGCTTGGTAGCTACCAGCTGTTGGTTGGCGCCGGCGGCCATGAGCTCGGCGCTGATGCTCATGGTCATGGGCGACGTTTTGTCGTTGCTGAAACGCTTGGTTTCGGCCACGATGCCGGTAAGCAGCGCGGTGGCCATCTGCCCGTCCATGAGTTGCTTATCGATAGCGTCGACCAATTCGGCTACCAGCTCAGACAAACTGCTGGCGCGCGTTTCCAGCCAGTTCATGCTGCCCAGGTCGCCGCCCGGCTGCACGTTAATGGTGCCAACCACGGCGTCGTGCAAAATCCGACCGTGCGACGTAATCGCCTGGTCGAGGTCCTGCTGGTTATGTACACCCAAAGCAATCACTGCATCGACGTTAAAGTCACCTTGGCTAAAATTGAGGTCGCTCTCATTTATTGAGGTTTTGTACGGCGTAATGAAAATCTTAACGACTTTATCTTCAACTTTGTAGCGTAGTTTGTCGGCCTTGGCTTTATCCAGCGCGATGATGAAATCGCGCAGACTGTCGGTGTTTTTTTCGAGCGTCTTTTCGGGTTGCAAAAATTCGATAGTGCTCGGCACCGTACCGCTAAACACCGCGGTAGCGTGCTTGCCCATTTTGTTGAGCGCGAGCGTCAACCCGATACAGGCCGCCAGTTGGTCGACCGATGGGTTACTGCTCACCGTCACCAAAATATTATTGGATTGTTTTAGACGGTCTACGATGGC
>DATGEW010000100.1:0-7680 GCA_035309745.1 Saccharimonadales bacterium (SeqCode) | reverse complement strand
TAATGAAGTGTTACGACAGATTGCACCAAGCGGTATAAATATTGCAGAAACATTCATCTGCCCACATGGTGAGGGTAGTGAGTGCGATTGCCGCAAGCCGAAGCCCGGATTATTACTTCGCGCTGCAGCCAAATACAATATTGATTTACCAAACTCATGGATGATTGGTGACCGCCTAACTGATATTCAGACGGGCATCAATGCAGGCACTAAAACTATACTCGTGCAGACCGGTGCAATTATGGAAGCTCCTCAAGCTACGTTCGTTGCGGCTGACTTGCTTGAAGCTGCACAATACATAGCTGACCATAGTTAGGTTCTAGAGAGAAATCTGAGGTCTTTATCTAGATTGATATAATTAAGGCATGCGAGTGCCCAAAAGTTTCAATAAAAGAAGGCTGGGGATAGCAGTCGTAGGCGCAATACTGTGCCTCGGCTTGTACAAGCTTTATTTTATACACGCATAATAGAGCGCAATTTGACGATTCGAATCTCCTCATTTCTCTAGCATTTATCCTGATTGCCGTCGCAGGTATCTATCTATTCCTGAGCGTGGCCTCAATCTTCACTTCCTCTAGAAAATAGATCTAATCCACCAAGTGAAATCTGCGCGCTCGAGTTGTTTGGAATTAAACAGGTTAAACTTTGCCGCGCCAACCGTTTTGCAGTTGTTCCCTGCGACTAACGCCGCGCGAAACTGGCCGCGCTGGTATAATGTGCCTATGATTCTTACTATTCCCACGACGCAAAAGCGCCAGGTTATTGACCTTACCGCTGTTATTGCCGAGCAGTGCCGCGGCATGAACGGGCATCTCAGCATCTTTGTGCAGCATTCTACGGCGGCGATTACTACGGCCGATCTCGACCCCGGCACCGACCAAGATCTGCTCGATGCCCTGGCCGGTATGCTGCCGCAGCTGCAGTGGCGACATCCGCACAACCCGGCACATGCGCCGGACCATTTGCTGGCGTCCATTATTGGCCCCAACCTGGTTGTGTCGGTAAAAGATGGCAGCCTGCAACTGGGCCAATGGCAGCACATTGTGTTGGTGGAACTGAATGGTCCGCAGCAGCGGGCAATAGAGGTGAGTCTCATCGGCGCTCAGCCTGTCAACGAGCTGCCGTTGTAACTTGTGGATAACTAAAGGAAGTTCGTAAAAGTTTCTGCTTGTATTGTGCCCCGCAATTGCTAAAATGCTGGTAAGAGAACTGCACCTGTTGACAAAACATAAGAATTATGTATAATAATAGGTGTTGTGATCACAAACAAACATTCACAAATAAAAACTAACAAAAAGGCAGTACACCATGACGGTCAAAACCAAAAGCGGGCTGAGCTTTGAATTCGTCAAGACGAGCAACAAAAAAATACTCGCCGTAGACAGCCTCCTGCAAAAAGGCTAAACCTAAGCCCTAAACTCCCAAAAATAAGATCTGAAGCGCTTCAGATCTTATTTTATTTGGTTAAAATAAAAAAACCTTGTAGGATATGTACCGCGAAGGAGTGTCATATGCTAATAAATATGAATAAAGTCCCGAAATGGGCGCGGGCAACTGTGGTAACGGCGGTAGCTTCGGTTGCACTTGCTAACGCTGCCTGTACTAAGGGCTCGGCTGAAGCAGAGCAGTTTCGCTTTGACGCTCACGGAGGCAGGTATCCGCAAATTTTCGTGTATGTAGGTCCGGGTGAAAGTCAGTCGGACATGCAAGATGAGGGCTACTACATCGACGGAGACACGGCACAGGCGATTTGCCAGCAGTTGGGGAGGACCGTAACTCGACATGCCGACCAAGGGGAAACTCCAGGTCATTCAGATGAGTGGGTCAAAGTGCTGGGTACGCCTGCAGATGGAACGTACGGCTACCAGTTCGCCACGGAAGCATATGGTGGCGTCGTAGGCGGGCATACACTGAAGTCTTGCTAGGCTTAGCGCAGAAACTCGGCGTCGGGATCACCAGTGACCTGGCGTGGTTGAGGGTCGAGGTTTTCGGGCAGGGCGACTCTGCTGAAACCGCCATCTACAATGCGGTTGTCGCCGTTGGTGTAGGTGGCGAAGCAGAGGTTGACGATTTCTTGGGCGACTTCTTCGGGCCTGCCGCGGCGCCCGAGCGGGGTTTTGTGGTTGCCGGCCTGGATACGCGTTTTGCCTACGGCGTGAGCGGCGCCCATACCTTCCGTAGAAATGGCGCCGGGCGACACGGCATTTACGCGGATGCCGAGCGGGCCACCAGCAATAGCAAAAGTTTTGGTCATGCCTAAAATGGTGTTTTTCTCAACGTTATAAATGGTTGGCGTGCCATCGATAACGTGGGCTTGGGTAGAGGCTACGAATGTAACACAGCCCCCATCGCCATGCTGTTTCATGCCATTCATGACCAGGCGGGTGAGGTGGCGGGGTCCTTGCACATTCACGGCGTCCATACGGTCCATGTCCGTTTCAGACATCGTGAGTATATCGCCGCCGGGAATCCAAATACCGACGTTGTTGACCAAAATATCTATGTTGGTGTGTTGCTCAATAATATGGTGGTAGGCCTTGGTGATGGCTGCGGTGGTGCCCATGTCGCAGTGCAGGTAGTGTGCACCAGTGGAGTCGGCCACCTGTTGGCCAGCGTCGTCAGAGACGTCCAGAATAATTACCGTGGCGTCAGCTTCGCGCAAAAGCTGTACGGTCGCCCGCCCAATGCCGCTGGCGCCTCCCGTTACGATAGCTACTTGTCCTTTGAGCGATAAATGTATAGGCATTAAGTTCTCCCTTGCATAGTAGTGTAAAATAAAAACTCCCCAAAGTCAGGGAGTTGTTGCGTCTTATGATGGTAGCGGCGAGTGGACTTGAACCACTGACCCCAGGCTTATGAGTCCTGTGCTCTAACCAGCTGAGCTACGCCGCCAAGATGACTGGCTTACTATAGCAAATTTTATCCCTGTTGGCTAGGGTGCGGGCGGCGCACAGAGCTGGTAAAATTATAAGACGATGAAAATTGAAATTGCGCCAGGGAATTATGTGGTGGCGGTGTCGGGCGGTGTGGACTCGATGGTGCTGCTGCATGCGCTGGCGCAGCAAATGGTGGAGGGTGAGGGATTCGAACCCTCGACCCCCTGGCGGCTGACGGTGGCGCACTTTGACCACGGCATTCGGGCCGATTCGGCTGAGGACCGCAAGCTGGTGCAACAGGCTGCTGCGCAGCTGGGGCTGCCCTTCATATATATAGAAGGGAAGTTGGGACCTGGCGCGAGCGAAGCGCTGGCACGGGAACGCCGTTATGCGTTTTTGCGCGATGTGCTGGCGCAGACCGGCGGGCAGGCGATTATCACTGCGCATCACGAAGACGACTTGCTGGAGACGGTCATCATAAACCTGCTGCGGGGAACGGGCCGGCGCGGGCTGAGCTCGCTTAAATCGCACGATGATGTATTGCGGCCGCTGCTGCACATGCCGAAACAGGAATTGGTGGCCTATGCACACGCGCATCATATTCCGTGGCGCGAAGACAGCACTAACCAAGACCCGTCATATTTGCGCAACCATGTGCGGTTGCATATTGTGCCGCGTTTGCAGCCCGCGCACCGGCTACAGCTTTTGCAGTATGCGCGGCGGGCAGGTGAGGTGAACAAAACGCTCGACGCCGAGCTGGCGCTGTTGCTGGCCGGGCTGGACGATGGAGGACGACTGCCGCGGCAGTTTTTTATCCAGCTTCCCCACACATTGGCGCGCGAGGTGTTGGCTGCGTGGCTGCGGCAACGGCAGGCGACGTTCGACCGGCGTAGTATCGAGCGATTGGTGGTGTTTGCGAAAACCGCCGAACCGGGCAAGCGGGCCGACATTGATGCCCGATTTTTCCTGGAGGCGGGCAAAAAAGACATTTTACTTAGAAGTCGCACTCTGGCGCACTAGTGTGTATAATGCTCAGGTATGGATAACCCAAAAAAGACTTTTCGCCCGGGCGCAGGCCGGGGCAACAGCGGCCGGCGCGGGTTCAGGAACGCCGGGTTTATTGCGCTGCTTATCCTGTTCGGTCTCATTATTTTCGCCGCGTACGGCCAGAGCGGCGGGCTGCGTACCATCTCACTGACGCAAGCAGTTGCTGACGCCAACAGTGGCGTATACGGCAAAATTGAGGTGAGCGGCAACGAAATGGACATCACCGTAAAAGGTGACAAGCAAGCGACGCTTAAGGCCTACAAAGATCCCAACGCCAGTCTAAAGGACGAAGGCATCAACACGAATAAAGTTGAGGTGTCGTATAAACCACAGAGTAGCACTGGGTCCACCGTGATTGCAGTGGGCGAGTCGCTGTTGCCGGTGCTGGTGATTAGCAGCATTTTGTACATCATGCTCCGCAGTGCGCAAGGACAGGGGAACCAGGCGCTAAGCTTCGGCAAGAGCCGGGCCCGTCTGTATGGCAACGAAAAAGACAAAGTTACCTTTACCGACATCGCCGGCAGCAACGAGGCCAAGCAAGACCTTGAAGAAGTCGTCGAATTTTTGAAATATCCCAAGAAATTTGCCAGCGTGGGAGCACGTATTCCGAAGGGTGTGCTGCTGGTGGGGCCGCCCGGTACTGGTAAAACCATGTTGGCTCGCGCTGTGGCGGGCGAGGCAAACGTGCCGTTCTTTAGCATCTCCGGCTCCGAATTTGTCGAGATGTTTGTGGGCGTCGGTGCAAGCCGCGTTCGTGATTTGTTTGCCAAAGCCAAAAAGAACGCACCCTGTATCATTTTTGTAGACGAGATTGACGCCGTGGGACGCCGGCGCGGTAGCGGCATGGGCGGCGGCCACGATGAACGCGAACAAACGCTCAACCAGATTTTGGTAGAGATGGATGGCTTCGAGCAAGGCCAAAACGTCATTGTGCTGGCGGCCACCAACCGAGCCGACGTGCTTGACCCTGCCCTGCTCCGCCCCGGTCGTTTTGACCGCCGTGTAGATATCGGCCTGCCGGACCGCAAAGACCGCGAAGCAATTTTAAAGGTACATTTTGCGAAAAAGCCCACTGCTTCGAGCGTTGATCTCGACGCGCTGGCGGCTAAATCGGCGGGTTCTTCGGGCGCCGATCTGGCGAACATCGCCAACGAAGCGGCAATCATTGCCGCCCGGCTCAACCATAAAGAAATCAGCAACGACGATGTGACTGCCGCATTCGAAAAGGTCGCTATTGGCCCCGAGCGTAAAAGCAAGGTCATGAGTGACAAAGAAAAGGAGATCACGGCGTACCACGAAGCGGGTCATGCGGTGGTCGGTCACGTGTTGCCGGATAGCGACCTCGTGCACAAAGTAACCATCATCCCACGCGGCGGCACCGGCGGCGTTACCTGGTTTATCCCGCCCGAAGACAAATCCTACCACTCGATCGTCGATTATAAAGATGTGCTCGCCCGCATGGTAGGCGGCCGCATCGCCGAAGAGGTGATATATGGCGCCGACCACGTTACCACCGGCGCGGGCAGCGACCTGCAAAAGGCGGCAGAGCTGGCCCGCGACATGGTCGTGAACCAGGGGATGGGCAAACGCTTGCGCGACCAAGTGTTCCATATTGACGACGGCATGATGCTCGACCGCTTGGTGCACGAGCGCGAATATTCCGACGAAACGGCCAAGGTTATCGACGACGAAGTGGAGGCGCTCATTACCGAAGCCACGCAGCGCGCCCGCGCGGTCATTAAAGCGAACCGCGAACCGCTCGAAAAGCTTAAAGACCGCCTGCTGGAAAAAGAAACAGTCGAAGCCGCAGAAGTCAAAGATCTATTGAAGGGCACGCACATGCCCAAAGTTGCCGCGCTGTACTAGGGTTTTGCATCAGCAAAATGCGCGGGGCCATAACCCGGCAAATACTTGCACCAAGCACGCTATCAGTTCACTTGTAGTTCTTGATCGGTGAATTGCTTGGTGCTACTGCTGAAGCGGCTTAAGAATAGTTCGAGCGTCTTTGTGCTCACCGCGTAGCTGATGCCTTCTGCCCTGCCTCCAGCACTCTGATCGGTGGTGGCGTCGCTGCTTGCCGACGTCGAGATACCGTCAATGACTCCCACTGCGCCGCAGGCGTTAACGAGCGGGCCGCCCGAATTACCAGCGTTGATGGCGGCATCGGTCTGCACAAACATGAGCCCTGCGGAAGCCTGCCGGGTTGAGTTATAGATGTCCTGGCTGTCGATGATGCGCGATATAATGCCTTTCGAAATAGATGGTTGCCCGCTATTAAACGTGTTATCTGGCCAACCAAAGGCATACACACTGTCGGGCGCGGCATAATGTTCCGCGAGCGGCAAATAGGTGGGGGTGGCGTGGTTATATTGCAGGACGGCAAGGTCGTAATCTGGATCGACTTGTAGGACCTTTACCGGTTCGGCGCCGCTGGCCCAATCCACACTTACCTGCTTGGCGCCTTTTATAACGTGGTAGGCGGTTACAAGCGTCCCATGGCTGTTAATGGCAAAGGCGGTCCCCAAGGCGTCTTCGGTAGCAATCGGGTAGGTGGCGTCAATAGCATTTTGCATGGTGGCATTTAGATCGCAGGAGGCCTCGGGCTGCCCAATAGCGATGGCATACTGCGTAAGTGAAACACCGCCCAGGATAAGACAGCAGCCGACGGTGCAACCCAAGAGCACCCACCTGCTCACCCGCCAAAAATACAAACGGATACGACGCAACAGCCACCAGCCGATCAGACCTATCGGCAATAACAATACGGCGCACCAGCCAACCACGCTTGCCAGCAGGAAATGGTCATCGGTGTGGCTGAGAAAAATGTTGTAACCCGTGAGCACGGCCACGATGTCGAACAATATGCCGCTCACAAAGAGCAGGCCGAACATCCAGAGTCCAAAGGAACCAAGCAGTGCGAGTGTCAGCTGCGCGGCACGGTTCGTGCGATTTGCATGGTACGGGGGTGACGAGTGAGCGGGCAGAGACGTAAGCAAAGGGTGCGAGTTGTGGTCGGTGGCTGCCATTTAACACCATTGTACTATATACTAAAGGCAGTTTACTAAAACCATTTGCGATCGTTTATAATGCCCGAAAACCCCGCTCCAGCACCAAAAAAGCGTATCCCGCTCAGCAACGTTGCCCTGCTATTGATTGGCTCGGCGCTGGTCGGGCAGGTGCTTGGATTTCTGCGCATCCGCCTCATAAACGGGAACTTCCTCGCGGCCGGGCCGCACAGTACCGATGCCTATTTCGCCGCATTTAACATTCCAGACTTCTTCTTTTACACCATTTCGGCGGGAGTGCTGGGCGTGGCTTTTATCCCTGTGCTGGCGGACCGCCTGCAGAAAGGCGACCGCAAGGGTATGTGGGAGCTTTCGGCAAGCTTACTTAACCTGTTAAGTATTGTTATGGGTGTGGTGGCGTTAGTTATTTTTATATTCGCAGAGCCGCTGATTCATCACGTGGTTGCGCCTAACCTGAACCCCACACAGCTCCACGACGCAGTCATTATTATGCGTTTCCTTGCGCTTAATCCGCTGCTGTTCACCGTCTCTGGCATTTTGGTGAGCGTGCAGCAAACGCTCGGGCGTTTCTTTTTCTATGCGTTGGCGCCGCTCTTTTACAACGTGTGCATTATTATAAGTATTTATCTGTTCCGGCACACGAGCTTTGGGCTCAAGGGGTTGGGGCTGGGTGCGCTGGTGGGCGCGATTTTGCAGCTGCTGGTTGTTTGCCTGGGCTTAATTGGCACCCG
>DATGEW010000099.1:0-9256 GCA_035309745.1 Saccharimonadales bacterium (SeqCode) | reverse complement strand
CTTTGTTGGCGCCACCATAGGCGTTACGGATCGTTTTAAGCGAAGCGTCAGCGACAATAATTACTTCGCAGCCGGTCTTCTTCCCTTTTTTAGGGAAGCCAACCGGCGAAATAAAGCCGGGCCAGCTGCCAAGATCGTCTTTTACCTCTTCATCGGTAGCAGGCCGCAATTCCCAGGCGCCAGCGACGTGCATTAATTTCGTCTCGTTAACGTCCAAATCGCCACGAATAACGGCTAGGATGTAGCGCTTGGTTGCCTCGTCGAAGAACAAAACATCTTTGACGTGCTGCCATTCCGGCAAGCCCGCCAAGGCGATGCTGTCTTTCATGGTTTTACCGCGAGTTACCTGCACCTCCTCGAGCGGCAAGAGCTCGTCGGCAACGTTTTCGTCCTTAATTTGGAATGTAGCCACGTCCTCGTGCGCCGCATAGCCGCTTTTCTCGTCGATAAAGTAGCGGCTCTCGCCTTCCTCGCACTCGGCCACAAACTCATGGCAATATTCGCCGCCGATGTAGCCGTTATCGGCCGCCACGACGTCCACTTTTAGACCGAGTTCCTCAAAAATCGCCTTGTAGGTGTCCCACATCTGCTGGTAAAGCTTTTTGAACTGTTCTTCGGTGCTGAAACTGTAGGCGTCCTTCATCATAAATTCGCGGACGCGCAGCAGGCCGCCGCGGGCGCGCATTTCGTCGCGGAATTTGTTGCTGAACTGGTAGATGTTAAACGGTAGATCTTTATAGCTGACATTAAATTTGCGGACGAGATCCACGGCCATCTCCTCGGCGGTACCACCCAGCGCGAATGCTGCACCGCGCCGGTCGGTAATCTTCATGAGCTCAAAGCTGACACTGGTTGTGCGGTTCGTCTCCCGCCATAATTCCAGAGGATGAAGCGTCGGCATTACCAGCTCCTGGGCGCCAGCCGCATTCATATGCTTACGCACAACTTCAATAATTTTATCGTGTACTTTCAGGCCCAGCGGCAGCAGATAGTACCGCCCTGCCGTTGACTCACGGATAAAACCACCCTGCGTCAACAAACGGTGCGAAGCGATTTTATAGTCCACCCCTTCTGTCTTGGAAGTCCTGCCGAACAGTTGAGATACTCTCATATGCTTAGTTCCTTACGGTGATTTAAAAATTTTCAAAATGGTAAATATAAACTACGGCCGGCAGGCCGGCATAATGATGGGGAAGAGGGTGGAGCGTTGGGTAGTTGTTGTGCGCTTCATTTGAGCCAAGTATAGCACGGCTAATGGGTTACGAAAACATACAGATATAAAAATGCCAAGGTGTTCTTGGTCATATGGATGAATATGCCGGCCCAGAGGTTGCCGGTTTTTTCGCGTACGAAGCACAGCACCAGCGATAGTACAAAGGTATCGATACCCGCCACCCACAGCAGACCGCCGCCCTGCCCCTCCAGCAAGTGCAGCGAGGCAAAGATAAAACTGGTAACCAGTGCGGCAACGCCAAAGGGCGCCTTGGCGCGCAAACCGCTAAACAGGAATCCGCGGAACATGAGCTCTTCGACCACCGGCGGTAGCAGCACGAGGCTGGCAAAAACCATCAGCAGTTCGGCGCTACCATTGACGGTATCAAAGCCGAGTTCCTGTTTTTGATTCAGGTTTATATGAAAAAAGTGGGCTGCGAGATTGGTGGCGATCAACACCGCGCCCAGATACACCAAAAAGCCCAGGGCAGCGGCTGCCGCGTCGATACCCTTGGGGCTGCGGCGAAAGCCCAGGGCGGCCAAGCGAATCCGGTGACGGCCGTACAGCCATAAGATACCAACCGTAAAAAACTCCGCCAACAGCACGTACACAAACTGGCCCGCCACCGAATTTGCCCACTGGTGCAAGGTAGCCGTTCGTACGCCAAACAGTTGTGGCGCACGGCCCACCAAATAGGCGGCGGCGAACTGTGCCGCAACAAAAGCAAGAAGCGTCAGCACAATGGCGATGGCCGGGCTCCAGCTCACCCTGGGAGTTTGCGGCTGCTGCGTAGCAGCGAGGGTTACCGGCTCCTCGTACCAGCGCGCATTCGTTTTAGAAGATTCTTTTGACATCGACAACCGTAATTAGCAAGATGAGCAGTAAAAGAAAAACAAAGCTTGAGCTCACAATGCGCTCTTCGAGGCCGCGTGACAGCTTCTTGCCAAAAATTCTTGAGAACAACAGCACGTAAAATCGTCCGCCGTCAAGTGCGGGTATGGGGAGAACGTTCATAATGGCAAGGCTGAGTGAAATAACCCCGACGATGAGCAGCACGAACTGATACCCCAGCAGACTGCCATTGTGCAGCACCACCACGATGCCCACCGGGCCGGAAACTTGCTGGCTGGCCGTTGCGGTATCGCCATGGAATAATGCGCTGAGCGCTGTGGCGATGCCCTGGAAAGTAGCCGCCGTAAATTGCCACAGCAGGCCGAGTGCCTGCACTGGCGCCGACCACGTTGACCGGGTGAGCGTGTAATCTGCCGGCGATATGCCCAGCGCACCGTTCTTGGCCGCGTCTGCGCCAGCACGCAATTGAGCTACCGTGATGTGGGGCGTGCCGCCCCGAACATAGATGATCTGTACCCGCTGCCCAGCGAGATCCTTGGTAATAGACGGCAGGCTCGCCGAAGACACCACGTCTGTCACATACTCCACATCTCCCTGGGGCGTATGCAGCGTCGCTTTGGGCATGGTGTCAACATAAAAGCTAGGACCGTCGGGCTGGATAGAAAGTAACTGGTCGCGGGTCTTGAGCCCGGCTTTTTCGGCCGGAGAGCCAGCTCCCACATAGCCAACCAACACTTCGTTATGCACAACCTTGGTATCGCGTTTAATGCTGAACTGGTTGTCGATAAGCTGCGGCATGCCTACCCAACCGAGGACCGTAAAAATAACAAAGGCGGCAAGCAGGTTCATACCCACTCCCGCCAGCATTACCTTTGTTTTTACGCTAAAACGTGCCGCGCCCAGGCTGCCGGCAGCTGTTGCGGCGTCGTGCTCACCTTTTAGGCGCACAAAGCCGCCCACCGGCAGCCAGTTGAGGCTAAATAGAAAGCCACGCTTGGTTTTACGAGCCCAAGCCCGCGGCGGGAAGCCAATACCAAACTCCTCAACCTCCACGCCGTTGCGGCGCGCGGCAATAAAGTGACCAAATTCGTGCAGAACCACCAGCCCAACAAACAACACCAACCCCACAATGAGTAACAACACCGACATTACTACCATTGTACACGAGCCCGAACAATTTTTCTCTAGGTAGAAAGGGTCCCCATGCTCTTTTGCTAAATCGTCATGATTTCGGTTTCTTTGGCCTTGGCTGCCGCATCGACGTCGGCTTTGGCTTTGGCCATGGCGTCGTCCACTTGTTTTTCGAGGCGCTTGGCGTCGTCCTCGCCCACTGCTTTGTCCTTTTTGGCCTTGTCGACCGCATCCATGGCATCGTGGCGGACATTACGCAGCACTACCATGCAATCTTCGACCTTACCGCCGAGTACTTTGACATATTCGCGGCGGCGCTCCTCGGTGAGTGCCGGGATTGGCACGCGCACCACACGGCCATCGTCGCTCGGGTTTAATCCCAGCATCGGATTATCACGGATCGCGCTGGCAATGGCTTGGATATTGCCAGGATCGAACGGTGTAATCTGAATGAGCTGCGCCTCCGGCGCCGTCACATTGGCCACCTGGTTGAGCGGCATCTCTGTACCGTAGGCCTTCACCACCACCCCGTCCAGCATGCTGGCGCTCGCCCGGCCAGTGCGCACCTTTTTTAATTCTTCGCCAAAATGCGCCACCGCCTGTTTCATCTTTTCTTCGTATTGCTTGACGTCCATATATATCCTTCTTGTAATCTGACTTCAGTATAACAAAACCGCCCCACAATGAGGGCGGCTTTTGGCTAGACCGAACTATTATTCGGTGACTTCGCCGAGCGCCATGCGGTTAAAGCGGCGCACAACGATGTTTTCGCCGAGCTTGGCAATGTGCTCTTTGAGGTACTGGCCCACGGTTTGGTCGGGGTTCTTTACATACGGCTGGTCAAGCAAGCACTTTTCGGCAAAGTGTTTTTTGAGCATGCCTTCGACGATCTGGGCGACCATGTTTTCGGGCTTGCCTTCGTTTTTCACCTTTTCGGTGAACTCGGCGGCCACGCGGTCACGCTCTGCAGCCGGGACGTCTTCGCTGCTGACATATTCAGGTGCGCTGGCCGCGATGTGCATGGCCAGATCCTTCACGAGCGTGGTAAAGATGTCGTTGCGGGCGACAAAATCGGTCTCGCAGTTCACTTCTACCAAGACGCCGATGCGGCCGTCGTGGTTGTAGGTGCCGACAATACCGGCACGGGCTTCACGCTCGCCGCGCTTTTCGGCTTTGGTAAGCCCCTTCTTGCGCATTTGCTCGAGCGCTTTGTCGAAATCGCCGTTCGCTTCGTCTAAGGCGCGCTTGGCGTCCGTCATGCCGACACCGGTGAGTTCGCGCAGGCGCTTAATTTCTTCAATACTTACAGCCATGGTCATGCCCTCCCTATTTTTCTTCGTCTTTATCTGGTGCTGCTTTGGCGGCCTTTGCCTTGCCGGCTTCGACTGCTTGCTTGAGATACTCGACAACCAATTGAATGGTCTTGATGGCATCGTCGTTGCACGGGATGGCGTAGTCGACCAGTGACGGATCGGCGTTGGTATCGACCAGCGCAACGATGGGGAGACCAAGCTTGCGCGCTTCTTTTACGGCATTGCTGTCGGCAGTGATGTCGAACACGAACACGGCACCCGGACGGGCAGCCATGTTTTTAATGCCGCCGTAGATGCGGTTCATTTCGTCGATTTCTTCTTGGAAACGCTGCACTTCGAGCTTACTGTATTTGTTTGCCAGCTCGCCGGAAGCCATTTTCTCTTCGAGGTCACGCAAATGCTTGAGGCGCCCGCTAATGGTCGGCCAGTTGGTAAGCATGCCGCCGAGCCAACGCTCGGTCACGAAGGGCTGCTTTACTTCTTCGGCCAAGCCGCGCACGATATCCTGCGCCTGGCGCTTGGTGGCTACGAACAGCACCTGCTTGCCCTGGCCGGTCGTTTCGGCAATAAAGTCGAGCGCTTTTTCCATAGCCTCAACCGTTTTGGTGAGGTCAATAATGTGGCTACCACCGCGCTTGCTGTGGATGAACGGCGCCATTTTAGGGTGCCAGCGGCTCGTTTTGTGGCCAAAATGCGCGCCGGCTTCTAATAGTTGTTTAATGTCTACATCAACGGTAGCCATCGGTATATGTCCTTTCTCTTCGGCTCGGGTGCCCCACGGTGCCTGCACGGCGTGCCGCAAGGAGGATTTGTTCCCGACCTGCTTACTAAATAACTATATAATTTTACCAGATGGGGCAGTTTGTTGCAAGGACTGTGCTTCGGTGAGGGCAGCCAAGGCGAAAGCGTAGGCTTCATCCGGGTCATCCACCAACTCCACCATCGTGCTGCTAAGCGCTACAAATCCAATGGCACCAGTCTGCAAATCGACTTCGCATACCCGGTCAGCTGTGTCGCCGGCGCGTAGCGCGTAGAGTCCATCTGGGACTCCTTTCTGGGCGCCCCATGCCCGCACCCATAGCCTTCCATTCGGGGCTACCACCGAGACGAAAAAACGGGGCAGAACGTCACCGTTGGTGAGCAGCCACGACAAATCACGCGGTCCATGCCCCGGCGGCAACCGAAGCGATTCATCCTGCAAACGCTTCGTCTGATCCGAACTTAAATGAATAAGCTCACCGGCGGACGTACCGACCAGGAGCGAATTCATACTAACCATAATCTTTGTAAGTTAAACACACTCGCCTACCCTTTGACAATCCCGGCAAAAACAGATAAAATGTTCAGGATTATGAAAAAAAGTATTCACCCTAGCAACTACCGCCCGGTCGTGTTCCAAGACTTGAACAACGGCTTTAAGTTCCTCACCCGTTCTACGGTGGCCAGCGACGAGACCACCAAATGGGAAGATGGCAACGAGTATCCACTCGTTAAAGTGCACATCACTAGCAGCTCGCACCCCTTCTTTACCGGCGAAGAGCGCATTGTAGACATCGAAGGCCGCGTCGACAAGTTTAAGGCCCGCGCCGAAGCCGCTGCCAAGGCCCGCGAATCCCGCATGAGCGCCGCCAAAAAGCAGCAGGCGCGCAAAGACGCCCGCGTTAAGAAAGCCGAAGCCAAAAAGGCTGACGCCAAGGCGTAACTTCATCACGCCACACGCCACCCGTTCTTTGTTGCGGGTGGTTTTTGTATACTGAGGTAAGACATGGAACAAAAAGAAGCCCACTTGCGCGCCGAACTGGCCGAACTCACCGAACGCTTGAGCGATCCGGGCGTATTTAGCTTGCCCGAATATCCGCGCCTGGCGAAACGGCGGACCGAGTTGGAACGCGTGGTGGGCTTGTTTGCGGAACGGCAGCGGCTTGCCCACACACAAGCCGAGGCCCGAGCCCTGGCCGACGGCAGTGATGCTGAGCTAGCTGAGCTGGCCCGCAGCGAGCTGGACGAACTGGAAACCAGTATTGCCGCAAATGACGCCGCGCTCGATGAAGCGCTCACCCCCAAAGACCCGAACGACGACCGCGACGTGGTTATCGAAATCCGTGCGGCGGCCGGGGGCGACGAATCCAGCCTGTTTGCGGCCGAGCTGTATCGCATGTATATCCGTTGGGCCGAACGTCACCGCTATAAAGTGGAGCTCATCGACGAAGCACCCAGCGAGGTCGGCGGCTTTAAAGAAATTATATTTGGTATCAAGGGCGAAGACATCTACCGCCAGCTTAAATTCGAGGCGGGTGTCCACCGCGTGCAGCGCGTGCCCGCCACCGAAAGCCAGGGGCGTATTCACACCTCGACGGTAACGGTTGCGGTATTGCCCGAGGCCGAAGAGACCGATATTGAGATTAACCCGAACGACCTGCGCATCGACGTCTACCGCAGCAGCGGCCACGGCGGCCAAAGCGTCAATACCACCGACAGCGCCGTGCGCATCACCCACTTGCCAACGGGCATGGTAGTGACCTGCCAGGACGAAAAATCCCAAATCAAAAACAAAGACAAGGCGCTTGGCGTACTGCGCTCGCGCTTGCTGGCCATTAAAATTGAAGAAGAACAGAAACAGCTCAGTGACGCCCGCAAAAAACTCATTGGCAGCGGCGACCGCAGCGAGAAAATCCGTACCTACAATTTCCCGCAAGACCGCATTACCGACCACCGCATTGGCTACAGCCGCAGCAATATTCCCGGCGCCCTCAATGGCGAAATCGACGACCTCATCGAGCAGCTTCAGGCGTACGAGCGCCAGCTACTCCACAACGAGTCATGACCACGCATAATTTTTTACTCACGGCTACCAAACAATTACAAAAAGCAGGCATAGACAGCGCACGGCTGGATGTACTGCTCCTGCTGGAAGACGCGCTGGGGCGTAACCGGGCCGAACTGCTTGCTCACCCCGAACTGAGCGTGCCCCAAGCGAAAGAAACGGTTCTGAACGAACAGATCGCTCGGCGGGCAACGCATGTGCCGCTGGCTTACATCCGCGGCCATGCACCCTTTTATGGCCGCGAATTTCGGGTAAACGAGCGCGTGCTCGTACCGCGGCCGGAAAGCGAGGCAATGATTACGCTGTTGAAACAGTGGCACCGCGAACAAGCCCCCCACCAGCTGCTCATTGCAGATATTGGCACCGGCTCGGGCTGCCTCGGTGTTACCGCAGCATTGGAGCTGCCCAACATACACTCTATTGCCCTTTGCGATACCAGCCAGGAGGCCCTGATGATCGCCCTTGAGAATGCCCGGCACTATGAGGTCACCGCTATTCCCTACCGCATGGACTTACTTGAGCAACCTTTCGCCGCCGACTACCAGGTATTTTTGGCTAATTTGCCGTACGTGCCGGAGACACTCGAGATTAACGAGGCGGCAAAGCACGAACCCAAAACGGCCATTTTTTCCGGCCCGGACGGCCTTGACCACTTTAAGCGCTTTTGGCGGCAAGTGAGCGAATTAGGAGAGCCGCCGGCGTGCATTGTTACCGAGGCGCTGCCCGCCCAGCACCACACCATGGCTACCATGGCCCGCGGTGCCGGCTTTGTACTGCGTGCCAATGACGGGTTCGCCCAACTGTTCGTACGCTAACGTGGCTGCATTATTGGGTTGGGGCGGCGCCCAGTGTGGCGTTAACCGTAATGGTCTTGCCGCCGCGCACCACGCTCAAGGAGACTTTGTCGCCGACTTTGTGCTTGTTGATAAGCGATGACAGGCTGTTGTTCTGGTCGATCGTTGTGCCGTCCATAGCGGTGATAATATCACCCTCTTGGAGACCAGCTTTTTCGGCCGGGCCGCCCGCAATGATCGAGCTGCTCCCCAACGCCGACGCCGGTGGAATGTACGCCCCGTGGCTCACGCTCAGGTTATACTGCTTCGCAATGTCGTTGGTGAGCGACACGTACTGCACACCAAGGTAAGGACGCTGCAAGCTGCCGCTCGTTTCTACCGATTTGATAAGCCCGCTCACATCGTTAATGGGTATGGCAAAACCGATACTCTGCGCATCACCGGCAATGGCGGTGTTAATGCCGATTACCTGCCCGTCCAGATTTACCAACGGCCCGCCGGAATTGCCTTCGTTAATGGCGGCATCGGTCTGAAACAGGTCTTGCAGATTCTCGGCACTGGTGCCCGTGCTGTCGCTGGCCTGCACGCTGCGGCCGTAGCCCGACAAGATGCCGGAAGTAACCGTATTTTGGAACTGGCCGAGTGCATTTCCAATAGCAACGACCGAATCTCCTACCTTCATTTTGCTGGAGTCGCCAATGGTTGCCGGGGTCAGCGTCTTCCCCTTGAGGTCGTTGATTTTCAAGAAAGCGATATCGAGACTGTCGCTCTGGCTGGTGCGTCCCACCACGCTCACATTGTCGAATTCGGTGCCGTCGGACAGCGTTACGCTCACGCTCGTGGTGCCAGCGGGTACCACGTGACGATTGGTAATAATCAGCCCGCCCGCGGTCAGCACGATTCCCGTGCCCGCACCCTGCTCTTCACCGCCCAAGCCGAACACATTCTGTGTTTGCGTCGTCGTATTCACCGACACCACGCTCTTGCCTACCGTGGACGCGATGTTGCTAATAAGATCTCCCTCGCTCTTGAGTACAACCTGCTGCTTTTGCACCGAAGTTACCGTATCTTCGTGCCGGCTGCCAAGCCATCCACCGGCGAACCCACAGCCAACGCTCACTATGATAAG
>DATGEW010000098.1:0-2740 GCA_035309745.1 Saccharimonadales bacterium (SeqCode) | reverse complement strand
CTTCGGCGTCGATCCACTTGAGTTCGATATTCGTGTCATTCCACCAGCTGGCGGCACGCAGTGCCTCAAACACGCACAGGTAGGTGTCTTCGTTGTCGAGATACTTTGCCACGATGCCGACCCGCACCGTGCGGCCGAACTTTTTCATAGAACGCTCCACCATGCTGCGCCAGGGCGAAAGGTCCGGTTTCTGGACTTCTAGCTTGAGTTTTTCACAAATAACATCGGCAATGCCGGCGTCTTCGAGCGTCAATGGTACTTCATAAATACTGCGCGCGTTGGGAAGCAACGCGATGGCGCGCTCTTCTACGCCGCAGAACATGCTGAGCTTCGTTACGGCATGGCCGCCGGCCGGTTGCTCGCTGCGGGCCACCAGAATATCCGGGGTGATGCCGGTGGAGCGCAGCTCGCGCACGGCGTTTTGTGCCGGCTTGGTCTTAGTCTCGTGACTGGCGCCGAGATATGGCAAGTACACCACATGCACGTACAAGCAGTTTTCGCGGCCCACACGAATACCAAATTCACGGATTGCCTCGATAAAACTTTGGCTCTCGAGGTCGCCAACCGTGCCGCCGATTTCGACAATGTGCACATCAAAGCCTTCGCTCGCACCGCGGATAAAATCCTGTACCGCATTCATTACATGGGGCACAATTTGTACGGTTTGACCTTGGTACTTGCCCGTACGTTCGTCTTCGATTACCTTCAAAAGCACGCGGCCCTGCATCAAGGAGCTGGCCTGGGTAAGCTCTTCGTCTAAAAAGCGTTCGTAGTGGCCCAGGTCGAGGTCGGTCTCCGCCCCATCTTTGGTAACAAAACATTCGCCATGCTCACGCGGGTTAAGCATGCCGGCATCGACATTTAAATAGGGATCGCACTTTTGGAGGTTAACGTGGAGACCGCGGGCTTTCAGGAGGTTGGCGATTGAGGCGGCGGTGATACCCTTTCCGAGTCCGGAAAGCACCCCACCAGTAACAAAGATATATTTAGTCGCTTTGGCCACCTCTCACCTCTTTTACTCAGTTCTCCTAGATGTTACTCTATCTCACCTCCTTTGGCAAGCCCGAAACATAAACAACTTCACCCTTCCTGCCCCGCAAGTCCTTAACTGAGCACTACCGCCATGCAATGAGCGGGTGGGAGCCAAAAACCACACTTGTGACGCGCGCAGTTCACGGTACTTTATCCGTGGTGTTTGAGCGCGATGGCCTGGTACTTTTTCGCCGTATGCAGACGTGAGCCCTTTATTTGCCGGTAAGGGCAAATTGGATAGCGGCGTCTTTTTGGGGATCTTGCTTACTTTTGATTTGGTCGTCGGTTATCTTTACAACGCGGTCCGGCGCAATGCCTTTTTTATCGATATTCTGGCCGTTGGGCCGGTACCAGCGGGCAATGGTAATTTTGGCCTCGGCGCCGCCGGCCAGCGGGATAACGTTTTGTTCGCTGCCCTTCCCGAAGCTTTGTGTGCCAAAAAGCGTAGCAACGTTGTTGTCGTGCAGTGCACCAGCGGTGATCTCGGCAGCCGAGGCGCTGCCGCCATCGATAAGCACGGCCGTGCGTATGCCATCGAGCGGATCAAGCCCATTAGACACTTCGGTGCCGACGGTGTTGTTGCCGCGGCGTTCGGTCATCACCGTCTTGCCCTCTGGCAGCCACAGGCTCACCACGTTCACTGCCGCCGTCACGAGGCCGCCAGGATTACCGCGCAGGTCAAGCACAACGCCCTGTACGCCGTGATCTTTAAAATCTTGTGCCGCCTGACGCGCCAAACTCGCGGTGTCGTCCGTGAACTGCGTGATCTGCATATAGCCAATATTGTTATCGAGGATGCTCCACTTTACGCTCGGTACGGTGATATTGTCACGCGTAATGGTAAAGGTGAGTTCTTGCGTTTTGCCACGGACAATTTTGAGCGTTACCTGCGTTCCTTTCGGTCCGCGAATCTTGCTGACTGCTTCATCTACATTTAACCCAGCCGTGCTCTGGCCATTGATGCTCTCGATGAGGTCTTGCGGGCGCAAACCGGCCTTGGCCGCGGGCGTGCCGTCGATGGGCGCAATGATTTCCACGTTACCGTTCGCATCCTGGCCCAGCTCGGCGCCAATACCGTTAAATGTGCCTTGCAGCAGGTTGTTAAAATCTTTGGCGTCGGCCGCACTAAAATATTCGGTGTAGGGGTCGCCCGTGGCCGTCAGCAACCCACCTTTCATGCCGTCCAAAAGTTTGGTTTCGTCCAGCTGGCCGTCGTAATTATTTTTGAGCGCGGTATATAGTTGATTCACCGTAGCGTAGTTGAGCTGCGCCGGCAACTGTTTGTTCTGGCTCTGCAGCGCGGCCAAAGACAACCGTCCGTTGCCCACCCCTACACCAAACCCAAACACGATTACAACAACCAAGATGCAGCTCGCCACTTTCGTAGCACGCCACCACAGCGGTTGTTTTTTGCCACTATCGTCACTGTGTTTGTGCTTCACTGCGTATGCCACGCTCACTCCCTCATCTTGATTATGCTCTTACGAGTATAGCAAAGCAGCCGCGCCGAGCGCCAGCATGTTCGCTCGCTAACGGACGTGGATAAACCAAATGCTGCTGCTCGAACCAAGCGTACCGGTAGAATACAGGCCGTCACCGGCGGCGTTGTATTGGCTCACCACAGCCTGCCCGTTCACCACAGCCTCGACATACATGATGTGACCAAAGTTGCCGGCAGTGTTTACGGCCAGCACCGCTTCACCATTCG
>DATGEW010000097.1:0-11060 GCA_035309745.1 Saccharimonadales bacterium (SeqCode) | reverse complement strand
ATTATAGCGTAGTTCGCTGATTATTAGCTGAATCGCCCGAGCGGCCGTGGTTCGCGGACCGCCGGTGATGTGCTACGCTAAGGCCATGAAACGGACATCGGTTGCTGACTCCCGCGGTTTTACCGTGCTTGAATTACTGGCTGTGGTGGTACTTATTGGCGGCTTCCTGGCGCTTGCTACCTTTTTGCTTCGCCCCCGGACGCACGATGCCGAACGCCGTAATGCGCAGCGCTGGCTCGGTACGGCGGAGATCATGCAAGGCATCACCAGATATCACGACGCCACCGGTGCGCTGCCCGGGGACCTGCCCGCTCAGCCGCAGGCCATTGCCTCGACACAAGGGGCGGTTAATTTATGCAGCGACCTCGTGCCCGCTTACCTAAAAGATTTGCCATTTGATCCGATACTCGGCTATAACCTCGCCGGCTCCGGGCACGGCTGCGCCGGTAGCCTGGGATACGTGACGGGCTACACCATTGCCGTTTCCGGCGCTAACAAAGTCACCGTAGAGGCGCCGGCGGCTGAACTCGACGCGCATATCAGCTTATCTCGCCAGTTTTAGCCCGTAAAATAGCTCACTGCAGCGTTCAGCCGAAGCGTTTAGTATAAAAGTACCGTAGTAAGGAGTGCAGCCATGAATCGTTACGGCAAGAAAGCGCAGGCCAAAGTTGCAGAGACCATGCACGAATTTAAGCGCGGCGCATTAAAGAGCGGCTCGTCTGGCAAAAAAGTAACCAACCCCAAGCAGGCCGTCGCAATCGGTTTGAGCAAAGCGCGGCGCGGAGGCGCGAAAGTGCCCGCCAAGAAATAAGGAGGCGATATGGAACAAAAACCCAACCAGCCTGGTACAACCGCAGAGCCGCTGCTATCGACGCGCGAGCGCCTGGCGCTTCATGGGCGGGAGTACGCCCGCCGTTCGCGGGTGGGAATATTTTTGTACCTTACGCTTGCCGATTGGGGAGTCCGTACGGCAGCAATCGCTGCCTCGCGGTTAGAACCAGGACCCAACCGCCGACAGGCGGCCTTCCGCCGCATGATTGATAACTGGCGGAGCGCCCGCCAGCAGATGGAGCGCGGCATCGGCCTGTGGGGCTAGTTACATATGTGTCCGCGCGAACGCGCGCAGCTGGTGATAGTGCGAAGGCTCGGTGCTATACAGCGCGATCTCCTGCGTGCCGAACGCTACGCCGCGGTAACTAAAATTGTTCGAGCCGCTTAGGACCGCTTTGCGGCCGCCCGGCAATTCGCATAGCATAAATTTGGCATGAATGTAGCGCGTACCCGTATAGTGATTTGGCGTGCGCCAGCGCTGCTGGTCGAAGGCTTGGGCGTAGCGGCCGGGCAGCTGCATTTGTAACGGACGGTTAAAGTAGCAGGTGCTGTCGGTTCCATGCAGCAGTTCGGCAAGCCGTCCGCTCGGCGCTGTTTGGGACACATAGAGTACGCGGATCGCCTGGGAAGCCAACTCGCAGGCCTGGTCGTAAATAATGGAGTCGTCGGGCTTGCCGCCATCAAACAAAAGGTGCTGCGTGCTGCCGAGCGGCAAATCGTCATCCGGCAGCGGTGGTTGGATCGTGCCGATGCGCGCCACCAGCTGCTCCAAGCGATCGGCGAGCCGCGGATGCGCCCCGTGGAACATGTAGTCGATGTTTTGGAACGATTCGTCGGTAAAATTGATGCCCCCAAAGCAATAAAAGTCGTCATCCACCACGGTTATTTTGACATGGCAGCGCCCCTTGAACGGATTGAGCACGCGCACTTTGCCAAAGTAATGCACGGTTGCGCCGACGGCCTCAAGCGCGGCGAGCGTCGTAAAGGTGTGCGCTATGCGCTGCGCCACCGACATGTCGAGGGTGCCGCTATGCACGCTTTTCAGCCGGCTATAGTTATCGACCATGATGGTAACGGGTACTCCTCGCTGTGCGGCGTCTCGTAGAAGCGCAAAGATGCGGTCGGTCTGCTTGCCCGAAAGTACAACCATCGCCGCCAGGACGATGCGCTTCTTGGCGTGCGGGATCGTAGTGAGCAACTGCTGGTAATAGTCATCGCCGGTTACCAGGTGCATGGATATAGGTTTTGTAGCCACGTCTTCCATCATAGCAGATTTAGGGTTCCTGGCGCGCCGGCGCTACGATGTGCTCAATCTGCATGAGGCGGTCGCGCAACGTGTACAATTCGGACACATCGTGGGTGATGACCGCCAGCTGCACGCATTCGCTCATGGCGTTCAAAATGGGGATCACTTTTACTTCGTAGGCCCGCCGGCCAAGCGGTACGTCGAACCAGCCGCTAAACTCCACAAGCTCCTTGGTGTGTATCGCCCGGTTGTAGTGTTTTGCCATGACGCGGTAAGTATCCGGCAGCACGATATCCGACAATAATTTACCGGTATCGCTTTTGAGGTGGCCGGTGTGCTTCCGGAAGGCTTCGTTGGCAAGTAGCAGGCGGTACTGCTCTTTCGGCTCGACGCCAACCAGCAAAATCGTATCGCGCAGGTTGTCGAAAACGGTGCTTAAATATTGCAGAAACACCATCGACGAAATTTTTGTTTTATCTTGCATCAAGAACTTTATTATAAAAATCATGGGCGGTATAACGCAAACGCTGTAAGTTATTTTATTGTTCGTAGGTTGTTTATCTTTTACAATCACCTTCGACGATGCACGACGCGGACAAATATAAAGCGATCCGGATTAAACCCTCCCAGGCCCGCGGCAAAGAACGCGTCCGTATTATATTGGCGGCCGCGCTCAAGACCTTTCAGGAGCGGGGTTTTGTGAGCGCCACGACCAACGAAATCGCCGAACGAGCGGGTATACCAATCGGGTCGCTGTACCGGTATTTCCCTAACAAAGATGCCCTGCTTTTGGCATTGACCGATCTGTATGTACATGATGTAAGCGCGCTCTTCGACAACATCGCCAGCCATCCGTTATTCGCTACCTTCTCGTGGGATGAAATTATGCTGCTGTCGATTGACGCCTGGCTGAACTACATTTTGCTCAACGGCCCGTTCGATTTTATGTATAGCTCGAAGGCGAACCCTCCCCTGGCCCGGCTCACGCGGGAGTCGCGGGGGCGCTTGTATACGGCCTTTCATAACTTGCTGCAAAAACGGAGTCCGGGGCTGGCGCCCAAACAAACGTTGGTTACCTATCGTCTGGCCATTGCCGCGGTCGATTTAGGGTCGGATATCGGGTTCGGCAATGGCGACGGGGAGCCCGACGCCTACTACGAGGCCATCCAAGCCACGGCGCTGTATGTTTCCTCGGTAGCTGTATAGCCGATACGACTACGTTTCGCAGTAATAGCGCTTACAGGTTGAAGGCGCTGGCCTGGACCTGCTGAAACGTGAGAGCATCGGAGGTGCCGGTGGTTACCGTGATGCCGATAATGCTGCTTGCCACGGTGTCGTTAAAGCTGGCTGACGTGACATTGATATCGTTCACCGGGATGGTTGCGAGACCGGTTGTGTTGCCATTGTGGACCAGCTGGAAATTGCCCGCCCAGGCGCCGGTGGCGCTGTTTACGCTGCGGACGGTGACGATAATGGTAATGGTGCCGGTGTCGACCGCGGCCGTTTCGGTGGCGCCGGTAAAGGTGATCTCCGTGGCATCGCTGGTGGTGCCCGTCGTACCGTACTTTACCAAAAAGCTGCTGGCCGCCGTACCGGCCGCGGTCTTGGAAACGGACATCCGCCACACAAATTGCGTGCCCACATGCAATCCGCCGCTCGGGATGGCAATGGCCGAACCGGCAAGATAGGCGGTTGTCGCGCCTGATACTACCTGGTCTGCCGTTGATGAGTTGCTCGGCGTAATGCAGTTACTCCAGCTGCTGTTTTGGAAACAGCGGAAGGCATTGTCGATGCTGTTGTAGTATTCGCCGCCGTTAACACCCGTGGGGTCACCGGCCGTGTTTTTGGTGTCGAGCACTAGCAGCTGACCGGTGGCATCCGCCGTGGGGTTGCCCACGTACAGGCGGTTATTGGTGGTATCGAGCTGAAAATACACCGCGCTCGATGCTCCCTGCACCGAGAATACATTGGTACCCGCCCCGACCAGATGCGCAATAGCGGTGGCGCCAGTCGTATTGCCCAGCGTGATAGTTTTGGCGTTGCTGCTCGTACCCAGGTTGAGTGCGCCCGTGGTGCCGGAATCTACGGTGAGTGCTTGCCCGCTAGCCGATTGGATACTAGCTGCACTTGCCGCACCAAAGGTCAAGGTGCTGGAGCTAAAGGTGTTGCCGTTGACGGTGCCCGACACATTAATGCTGCCGGTTTGCTGGCTGCCCGGCGACAGCTGCACGTAACCGGTCGAGTCAATGCCGTCGAGCAGGTCGGCGTTAAAAGCTTGCGGTGCGGCCGTAAGCTGTACGCGCGGGGTCATCTCGGCGTCGCTCCCCACCTTTATTCCTAAATATAATGCTGCGCTGTTGAAGTTGACGCTGCCCGGCAGCGCCGTCGTGTCGCCCAGATTGGTCTGGAATAAACCGCCGCTTACGGCAACTGATTTAGTCTCCGACCACACTGCGCTGCCCCCGGACGCCACCGTGTACAGCGAGAATACCACCGAGTAGTTGCCGTCCGTAACGTTCGTGCCATCGGTGTTGGTGAGTTTCCCCTGGAAGCTGATGTACGGCGTAATGGTGGCGTCTGCGGCGTGCGTCATCACCAAGGCGAGCGAGCAGGCCGCCACAAGCGCTAAAAGGAGGAGCTTCGCCTGCTTCATACCCCGCCCTTTCGAGCCGTGTGCGGTTTGAGCTTGTGCGCGTGCTGACGCTGGCGCAAAGCTTGCTCGATTTTTCGGGGCAGGAAGCGCGCTATGCACCATGCCGCCACAATCAGCGCAGCAAGTACCAGCACGTGCCACCACGCGATGTACAAAAATCGGGCGCGCACTACGCCGGAGGTTTGGCCGCCCCCCAGCCCGTAGCTGAACGTTGCCTGATACACGCCGGGCCACAACGCATGGCGGACGCTGGCCAGCGACACCTGCATGGTTGTGCTCTCGCCTGGCGTGATAGCGGCCGCAGCAACGTTCATCACGCCACTCTTCACCGTGTTTCCGTTAGGGGTGGTAACAGCCACGTAGCCGTACGGAATAACAATAGTGTTGCCCGTGTTCCGGACCGAAACGCCTACCGTGGCAGGCAGCCGCCACATAAGGTGCGAAGTAGTAACATTGCCCCGACCGAGTTGCTGGGTGGCCCCCGCTTCTTTTATGGTAACGATCGGCAATGCGAAGCTGCCGACCACTCCCACGTTGCCGCCCGGCGCAACCGTCTGCGACACCAGCAGGTTTGCCTGCTGGCTGCCCGGCGCCAGCCGGGAGTCGTCATGCAATACGACGGTTTGCGTTGCAGTCTTACCCGGGGTAAGTGCTAGGTCGGCGTTCGCCACACTCAGCTGGCGGGAGGCATCGACGCCACTCGTGACATTGTTGGGCGAGGACTGAAGCGCAAAATGTACGGTTACTGGCACCGCATAATTGTTGGTGACGGCGAACTGCTCGCTTGTTGTTTGCGCTGCGACGGGAAGCGCTAAGGTGAGCGCTGCGGGCGTGACGGTAATACCTCCTGCTGGAGCTGCCCAGGCCTGCGAGCCTGCGCGAGCCAGACATACGAGCGCCAGCAAAACGAGGCTCAGCCACTTACTTGCGGTGCGTATGCGCATAGCCCCGTACCTTCTTCGTTCCCTTAAAGATGACCCACCCCCAGCCAATCAGCCCCATCACAAGCACGATAAGTACAAGTACCGCACATAGCAACAACCACCACGGAATCACCCAAAAAGTGGTACTGGCGATGACCGGCAAATCCCGATGGCCGTCGTTGTACACCAGCACCGCCTTGGCCACGTACCTGCCAAAGCGCAGTTCGCTCACATGTTTCCAGTTCCAGCTGAGGTGTACGCTTTTTTTGCCGTCCACCGTTTGGGTTACATATACGGGGAATCCATTAGTCCAATCGGAGGTAAAAGTACGCGTGCTGCCCGGCAGCACATATCCGTGGTCCGGGTTAATCGGAAGGCTGACGATGGGCGACGCAGCGTCGAACGACCGCTGAATAAACAAGGTGCCGGCCGGTTGCATAATGACGTTTCCTTGGTTGGCAATGCTAGTGCTAAATGTTGCTGGCAAGAATGTGTAGTGCGACTGCTTGCTCGAAAGATCGGTAATGGCCAACTTGCTCTTGGCGTCGGGCCGGTTGATATTGACCAGGCAGAAAACGGCGACTTTGGGCTGCAGCTGGGCACCGGGCTGATTGAGCGGCTGCGCTGGTTCTGGCCGGCTGAGGGTGATGGCGAGCGAGTAACTAAAACCGACATTGGCGGGTGTATCAAAGGTGATGTCGAGCGGCAGGCTGGCGCCGGCGGAAAGCGTCAGCGCGGATTGCTTAAAATGCACCCAATCTTGCATGCCCGCGGGAATGTTATTGTTGAGCGTTATCTTTTGACTTCTATCGTCAATCGTAAAACCCTGCAGGCCGGGATTGAGCGTCTCGGTGTGCGCGGTAAAATTGCGCACGGTAAGGCGGGCAGTCTGCGATTGGCCGGGCACCAGCGTTACTACGAGTGGCGACGGCGAAACTTGGATATTAAAATCGCCCTCACTTCCCGCTGCACGCACTGGGGTGGCCAGTAAAAAGGATATGAGTAGGGCGGCTACACCGGTCCACCCTACTCGAATTGTACGCAACCACCCATATTTATGGTTGAACATCACACTGCTCTCGTTAAATTGATGGATACTCTAGCGTGCTAGAGATTAGAACAAAGCTGCACCGACGATGGTTTCGACATCTGAGTAATCGGTGGCGGCGTTGGTAAGGCTGCCGATGGCGACGCTGTTCTTGAGCGTCAGCACGGCGTTACTGGCGGTACCATTTGAGCTGGCAATGGTACGAAGCGTGGTGTCAAGGCCGCCGCCAGTACCGGCGGTAGACCCATTAAATGCGTTTGAGATAGAAAGCGCACCCGAGCCGCCACCCTGCGTGCCGGTGACGCCAAAGTTGTACCCTTCATTGCCCACGGTAAGGGCGGCGCTGGTGGCCGTACCGGCAGTTGGAAAATCTGGGATAGTGTGGTTGGCAACGGTAGATTTCAGGCCATTGTTGCTGTCGCTAGCCCACACCATGAAGCCATTGGTGGCGTTCGTGTTGATGGTTGCCGTGTTGCCGCCGCCCGGGCTGGTAATGACCGAACCGGTGGATAGTGTGCCGAGGTTGTCGCTTGTGCCGCCGAGCGCAAAGGTGAACGACTGCGGTACCGTGGCGCTTACCGAAATTTGGTCAGCTGCAATGCTCACTGTGCTGTAGGAAGCAGTGTCGATGGTCGCCGGGGCGCTGGTTCGGGTGGTAACGCTTCCGGTGTTGTTACTACCGACACTGCTCGTAATGCTGAGTGCCGCTGCGTTGGTCCAGTTAAAGCAGTACAGTGTAGCAACCGTCAGGTCGCCGCTGGGGAATGTGACCGTCTGCGACGTCACGTTGGTCGCTGTGCCAACACCCGGCCATGCTACCGCTCCGGCTGGCCAGCCGGTCGTTGTAGCGGTGCTCACTGCCCAGTTGGCAAGCGTTGTACTTACCGTGTAGCCGGTAGGAAATACTACCTGCACCGATGCCTCGGTCGCGGTGGTTACCGGTTTGGCGCATACCATCCCCGTAGAAGGCTGTGAGGTTTGCAGATGGTCAAAGCGCACTGCTACCTCGCTGAGGGTTGCAGCGTGCACGAAGCGAGCAGGTACCGCAGTTGCAACCACGGCTAAGATAAGAAGCGCCGAAAGTGAGTAAAAGCTCACTTTTCTGGCTATAAGGTGCTTTATGATATGTCGCGGCATATATCCCCCTGATGTTGCTTATGTATTTACTGGTAGTATTGCTCGTTTTGGGCGAAAAAGCAAGAAATTTTTAGAACAAACATCAATTAAAACAACGGGGCGAGTGAGACAGTCAGCACGTCGCTGTAGTCGCTGGCCGCCGGCACGCTGGCGTCCGTTTTGGCGAGCAATGAAAACGTGAGCGACCCTCCGGTTATTGCGCCCGCAAAGTTGGCCAGCGGTTGCCAGCTGGTGGTGAGCGCACCGACGTTGTTGGCGGTGCCATTAAAAGGGCTGACGGAGCCAAGCGGGCCGCCGCTCGTTTGGGAGGCGGCAGTCACCTGGGCGCCATATCCTTTGGCGCTGCTGCTTAAATCGGCACTCCCGGAGGCGAGCGTGTACCCCGTGGAATTACTCTTTAGCCCGCCGTTCTGGTCTTTAATACTCACGTTTCCGCCGTTTGCGGCGTTGGTGGTGAGCGTGGCGGTAACGGTGGCATTGCCAGTTACCACCGAAGATGGAGGCAAGCTGGTAAACGTGACGCTAAAGGGCGGCGTAGAGGTGAGCGAGGTGCTCAGCCCGAACGTAGCGCTCGGCTGCGACGTGGCGGCCGAAGCGGTCGGCCCAAAGGTGCTGCCGGTGCCGCTGCCTTGTAGTGCGGCAACTTTTACCTTGTAGGTTGTGTTGTATGCCAGACCCAGAATGGAAAAACCGCTCGCCCCGCCCCATGCCGTGTACGTTTGGTAGTTGGCTGGGCTTACGGTGCTGCCCACGGTATCGTCAAGCTGCACGTAATTAGTCGTTGTAAAATTGTCACTGCTAATGGCGATGAGATAAGTAGTATCCGTGGGTGCGCTCCCCACTGCAAGCACGAGATGGAGCCGGTCATAGGCGTTGTTGTCGTCGCTAAGCGTGGGCGCGCCGGGCACGGCAACCGTGGTTGAAGCTTTTATGCCGGCCGGCAGTCCGTAGCTAGCGCTAGCGAGCGTGTTGCTTGCCTGCCCGCCGGCGTGGCCGCTCACGACGTAGTTGGCGCTGCCGCCATTGCCGCTGCCGTTTCCAAAATCGTACGCTTTGAGCGTGTAGTTGGCGCTCGAAGGCGCTGCCGCCAAGAGTGACAACACCGTTAGTGCTAATCCCCGGAACATGCCCTTATGATACCACGCGTCCGGTCTGCTACACTGCAAAGGTGTTGTATTACTATGCGTTGGCTGCGGCAGTGGGTACGGCGGTATGCAATGGCATTGCCGCGGTGTTACAAAAGCACAGCGCCGATGGCCAGCGAACGGCGCACGGCTTGGACGTGGGACTCTTGGCCCGCTTGCTGGGCAACGGGCCGTATATTATTGGGATCGTGCTGGATTTGCTCGGCGGCGCCGGGGAGCTGTTTGCCGTACGGCAGCTCCCGCTCTTTTTGTTGCAGTCGATTATCGCCGGCAGCGTCGTGGTGACGGCCGCCATCGACCGCGTTGCGCTTGGCCATCGTATGAGACGGCGCACCTATGCGGCGATTGGCTTGGTGTTGGCCGGACTGGTGCTGCTGGGGCTCGCGGCCCATCCGGCGGAGGTGCCCACCGTCGCGGCGGCGACACGCTGGCTTATTATAAGCGGACCGCTGGTCATTGCCGCCCTCGCGGCACTGCTTGCCCGCTCTGCCGGCATGCCGGCGAGTGTCGGGCTGGCACTTTTAAGCGGCGCTGCGTTTGGCGGCACAGCCGTGAGCGGCCGGATCATTGTGCTGCATGGCCCTTGGTGGCATATTGCGGCCTCACCACTGGCGTGGGCTATCGCCGCCTATGCGGTGCTCGGTCTTTTGCTGTTTACGATGTCGCTGCAGCGCGGTGCCGCCGCGGTTATGAATGCGGCAATGGTTACCACCCAAACAGTGTTACCCGCTTTTTTAGGAATGTTTGTGCTCGGCGATACCGTCCACGGGTTTGGCTGGCTGGTAGTGCTGCTCGGTGTGCTCTGCACCCTTGCGGGCACACTCGGCATTATGCATAGCCACAAAGGCGTTACTGCGTAGAACTGCCGGTGCCGCTCGCAGTGGAGCTGCTCGGGCTGGGCGCCGGCGGCGTAAGCAGTTGCTGCACGTATGCCTGAATTTCGGTGTAATTGTCGATGCCGAGGCGCGGAATAAGCGCACTCTGCCCTGTCCGCGTCGTGTAACTGGCCAGCAGGTTTTTACCATTCGCGCTGTTCAGTCCGGCCGAGGTGATGCTGCTGTTCGGAATGTTCTTGGCAATGCTGTATAGGCGTTTCACATCGTTAAGATTGAGGTCGGTGTGCACATTGCTGCCCACCGAATCGAACAATTCGCCCAGCTTAATAGGGTTGGCGAGCGTGCCGGCACTGGTCGCTTTATCTTTCAGTGCCAGTAAAATAAGCCGTTGGTTTTGGGTACGCTCGAAGTCGCTCAAGCCGTAGCCGTACGCACCATACGAGTCGCCGCGGGCGCGCGCCAAGCCGAGCGCCTGCACGCCGTTCAGCGTATCCTCACCGTTGGGCAGTTTGACGATTGGTTTGTAATTGTTGTTGAGGTCGGGGCTGGGGTCGTACAAGCCGCGCGGGTCGGAGCTTTGGATATTCACCGTAATGCCGCCCACGGCGTCGACCGCCTGGCGCACGGCAGCGTAATCTACCAGCGCATAGTAATGCAGCGTAATGCCAAAGTTTTGGCTAATCGTTTCTTCCAGCAGGCCCATGCCGCCGCTAGCATAGCCCGCTTGCGAAAAGTGCTCGGCCTCGCCATCTTCGTACGCTTCGTTGATTTTGGCGTAACCCTGGCCCGGAATGTTCACGTACAAGTCACGTGGCACGCTCAGCATAAAAGCGCGGTTGTTTTTGGTGTCGATGCTTAAAATCATGATCGAGTCGGTGAGGTTAGCGCCGCTGTGCCCGGGGTCATCGGCCGAATTGCCGGCCAGCAAGATGTTGACGTGCCCGCTGTCTTCGCCCTTCAATTTGGTGGGATGTATGAGGCTGGTCAGCCCGCTCCAGCCAAAGATCTTCAGCTCGTTGTGCAGCAGTTTCCAGCCCACCCAGCCGCCGCCCAGCAATAGCACGATCAAAATAGTCAAAAAGAACCACTTGCAAAATTTTTTCCAGCTGAAGCGGCGGCGAGGTTCCGGCTCCGGCCGTCCGGCCGCGGGCGTTTGTCCGGCGGGATGGTAGGTGTAGTTGGGAAGCTGCCGGTTGAGGTCGAGCAGCGTCTGCGGCGCTGGCCGCACGTCGTCGATCCGC
>DATGEW010000096.1:0-5391 GCA_035309745.1 Saccharimonadales bacterium (SeqCode) | reverse complement strand
TAAAAAAGGCGACAAACGAAAGTTGATTGGGCTCGTAAGCGAAGAGTCTGGTGAGCGTATTTACTACACCACCAAGAATACGATGAACACGCCCGAGAAGTTGGCGCTGAAGAAATACAGCCCCAAGCTGCGCAAGCACGTAGTATTTACCGAGACCAAAAAGAACCTCGGCCGCAACGAAGTTAAGCCAAAGAAACACTAGAACGTCTCTTATCTTATTCTATTTTTGATGCGTCAAGGACGGTGTTGATGAATTCGGCGTGGCTCCACACTAAGGGCGCCACGCTAATGGCTTCGCCGCTGTCCGGGTCGAACTGTTCGCTCATGATGCCACTGGATAGTTTGCGCGCCAGCGCCCACTGTATGAGGCCAGCGGCTTGCTGGCTATCACCCAGCGACGAGAAATACTGCGCGAGCCACAATGTGCAGACGATCCACGGATTGCCCGCATACTGCTGTTTGGCCAAAAAGTAGCCGTCGCCCGGGTAGCGGATGACACCGCCAATTGGCGATGCATTCCATAGCCGCTGTTTAATTTGCTCGAAGGTGCTTTCCATGCGCGGATCGTTTAGCGGCAGGCGCGCAAACATGTACGGCCCATACAGACTGGAAATGTCCAATGTGTCGTCGTACTGTAAGCTGCCATCTTCTTGCAGCAAAAATGCTTTACGGAAATAACCGTCGGGATGATACAGCGCCTGCAGACCCTGCCGCATGCGGTCGGCAGATTGCTTCCAGTGGGCGATGTCGTCGGGATGGCCGGTGACTTCGGCGAGCTTGATCGCTGTCTCGAGTGCGGCGATAACGACGCACACCGTGTAGGTAGAGGTGGAAAACTTTTGCTCCCAAAGGTCGTAGCTGGCATGCGGCAAACCGGTAGCCTCGTCGATAAAATCGGCCATAAATGCTGCACAAGGTTGTATGAATTTGTCGTAATACGTTTCTACAAACGTGGCGTCTTTGCTGGCGTTGTAGTATTCGCCAATCATAAATATGACGATGGCCGTTTCGTCTTCCTGAATGGCAAGCTCCTTTTGGCGGCCGTGTATCAGGGGGTGCCACGTGCTGCCAATGGCGCGGTCGGGCTGGTATTTGTGCGCCAAATAGCCGTCACGGTGCATCGTGCTTTGGGCAAAATCGAAAAAGTTACGCGCTTCGTTATACAAGCCGAAGCGGATGAGCGGCCACACCGCGTATGCCGCGTCGCGCGGCCAGCAGTAACAGTAGTAATCGCGGCCAAAATTAAAGATGCTTGAGTCGCCGCTGGCCAAAATGGAACCGCGCTTGTCGCAGTGCGCTTTTATAACCAGCAGACTTTTTTGCACTTCGGTGCGCTGCGCTTCGTCTGCAATTTTGGCGAGCTTATCCTGAGCCGGATCGAGCCATTTGCGCCAGTAAGCGCGCGTTTTTTCCAGGCGCTCATCGATAGAATAATATTTGATATGCGTGTGTACCACCTGCGCATCAGACTGGCTGTCGGCGGCTACTGTCCAATAGTCGACGGTGAAGGAGGCGTGCGGCTCGGTTGCTTCTTTGCGGAAGCGCATGACGCTATCGACGCCGCCGTGCTCCACGGCGTTGCCGCTGAGCTCGCCATCTTCGGCGTCTTTGAAGGTACCGGCTTTGCCCTCGATGGCATAATTGCCCACCGCATATTGGTCGAAATCGCCGTCGCCGCAGAACCGGCCGGCGCTCAGCAGGCAGCAACGGCCTTTGTAATCTAAAATGTAGTTGTCGTCCGGGACAAAAAGCGCGGTGTCGGCTCGGCCGGCGCGCGAAATTTGGAACACCTGGTGCATAAATAAACGGATATCGCGCACCGTTTCGGCATCGTTGGATACTTCGACCCGGCGGATGAAGGCGTTGTATTCGGTGTCGATAAAATCGGTGCAGTGCAGGGTAATTTGGAGCGCCTCGGAGTGCATGACAATGTTGCTTACCAGCGCGTCAGCTTCAAAATTGACGTCGATCTGCCAGGTGCCGTCGTCCAGCCAGCTGAAGGCGCCATCCACCCAGACACCGATTTTGTGCTGGGAATTGCGCGCGTTGGTGAGGTTGTCCAACCCGACGTACGGGTAGTAAAAATCATGGACCAACCCATGCTCGTCCAATCCTACAAACATTTGGCCGTTGCTGAGGACGACCGGGCGCCCCATTATGTCTCGATCCCTTTCTGGGCCAAGCGAAATTTCAGGTCATGCCAGGCGTTCATAAAAGCAATGAAGGCGTCGTACGGGTTTTCATACGGACTAAAGTAGGCGTGAATGTCGCCGTCGTTGAACCATTTGGTGCACATGTAGTAAAAATGGTCGGAAGTGGTGAGCTTGCGCCAATCGTCGATAAGCGTGAGGTCATTGGTGTCCAGCACCTTTTCTTCCAGCCCATACAGCGATGTGATGGCCGACGACTGCATACTGTTGCCGAGCCAGGCACTCAGGTCGCGCTCAGTGTCGGCCCACGTGACCGTGGCGGGCATGTCTACCCGGTCGACCGGCTCGAAGTTGTCGATAGCCTCGCTGACGGTCATGAAGGTGTTGCCAGGTGTCTTCAGCCACTCCTTTGGCAGATGCTCCAAAAAGTCGAAGATGCCGGATTCGCCCCATTGGTGCTCGCCGAAGGTCTCATAGTCCATAAACAAGTCAAAATTGGTGGCGTCGCCGGTTTCGTTGAGCCAGTGGGCAAATTTATCGGCAGTGAGCGGCCAGCCGCTCCAGTCGCGGTCGCCAAAACGGAAGGCGATGTCGTCGCTCAAACGGTAGTTTTTCATGAGCAGCCGGATATGCTCGGTGTACGTCGGCTGGTAAACATAGTTTGGTGAGCGCCAGCCCAGCACTTTATCCCAGCCTTCGGCCAAAATACCCTTATAGCCGGCTTGGTCTGCCCAGTAAGCGAGATCGTTATTGTAGGCCAGCTCGGTGTTACGAAACACCTTGGGCGTTTGGCCAAACATTTCTTGCACCTTGGCTTCGTGCATGTGAACCTGACGTTCGAACTCGGCCCGCGAATAGAAAAACGCCAAGCTGTGGTGATACGTCTCGGCTACAATCTCGACCCGGCCAGTGGCACAGAGTTCTTGAAACGATTGCAGCGCCTCGGGCGCCCACGCTTGCATTTGCTCGATTGCCGTGCCGGTAATACTGAGGCTCAGCTTAAATTCGGGATGGTCGTGCAAGAGCTGCAGTAAGCGGCGATTGGTAGGCAGATATGACTTCTCGGCCACCTTGTGCATGATGCGCTCGTTGTTGGTACGGTCGTCGTATGGTGCGCTAAAGTACATGTGGTCGACGCCAGCATCAAAAATGGTATAGTGGCGCACACGGAACGGTTGGTGGACGTGCAGGTACAGCACAATGGCCTTGCTCATGCCGGTACCCCAACTTTGGCGACCTGCTGGTCGTAAATGCGCAGCATTTTGTCGGCCGCGTCATTCCAACTGAGCCGGCTAAATTCCTGATACGAGTTGCCGTGCAATGTATCGCGCAGCGCATCGTTTTGCACGACGGCGGTAATTTTGTCGGCCATGTCGTTGACATCCCAAAAATCCACCTTGAGGCAATTACGCACCACTTCGGATACGCCCGACTGCTTACTGACGAGCACAGGCGTGCCGTAGCCGATCGCCTCCAGCGCCACCAGGCCAAACGGCTCAGAAATAGAGGGCATCACGAACAGATCGGCAACCGCATACGCATCGCGGTATGGCTTGCCGCGCTGGAAACCGGCGAAAAAGACATTGGCTGCGATGCCGAGATCGGCTGCCAGCCGGATAAGCTCAAACTTTTGCTCACCGTCGCCAACCAGCAGCAGAAACGTTTTGGGAGCACGGTCGAGCACCGCCCGGAAGGCGTGCAGCAGGTTCGGCAACCCTTTTTGTATGGTAATCCGGCCAGCGTTCGCCACCACGTGGTAGCCAAGTTGCTTCATAAAAGTCAGGTACGCATAGATGTTATCGCCGTGCTCGGGAACCAGATCGCCGGCGTCAAAGTGATTGTGCACGACCTCAATTTTATCGCCGGGAATGTCGTAATCTTGCATAATCATTTGCTTGGTGTGCTCGCTTACCGCCACAATACGGTCGGCCAGCATAAACGATACCGCCTCAATCTCGCGGCACAGCGGGTTGCCCGCATTGCCGCCAGCGCGGTCTCGCTCAATAGAATGCACGTGCAGTACGATGGGGCAACCCATTATTTGTTTGGCGCGTAGCGCCGCCCGGAACGTCAGCCAGTCGTGAGCGTGCACGATATCGAAGCTGCGGCTCGTCACCAGCTGCGACACGGCGTATTCGTACATATGCACCTGGGAATAAATATCGTGTACTTCGAAATGGCCGTCGCGGAATTGATACTTGTAACTATCGTAAGCAATACCGCTCTTTTGGATATCTACCACACCCTGGGGGTGTGCAGCAGTCACCGTCATAAAATCTATGCCGTGGTCTGCCTGATACGGCAGAATGAATTCGATATCGGCACCCTTTTTAGAAAGGGCTTTACACAACTGGTAACATGCAACACCGAGTCCACCGCTGTTATTGGGAGGTAACTCCCACCCAAGCATCAAGATCCGCATAGCCCTCTGGTCTTATATTATGGTGATCTAGCGTCATTATATGATACCGAAGCAGCGAAGCACAACCTTTTTTCGCTTTTGGTTATTTTGCTTCGCCGAGCAGCCGCTCAAGTGCGATCTCGAATGCCGCTTGCTTGTAGCTCAGGCGCTTCTCGGTCGCTTTTCGGAACATTGCTTGCGCGGCCGACACCAGAATGTCGGCCAGCTTTTGGTTAACTTCGGCTTCGGGCCAGTGCGCGCCGGCCAAATTCTGCTGCCACTCCAGATATGATACGATTACGCCGCCGGCGTTGGCCACCACATCGGGCAAAATGTCGGCCGATCGGGCAAGCAGGACAGCCTCGGCTTGTTCGGTAATCGGCCCATTAGCCAGTTCCACAATAATGTCGGCCAGCACCGCCTCCATATTGTTTTTCGTAATGGCGTTTTCGAGGGCGGCCAGCACCAAAATATCTGCCTTTACGCCAATGATCGCCTCTGCAGGCAACGCGTCGGCCTCCATAATGTCGGCCAAATCTTCCGGCCGCGGCGTAGCGCTGGCTGTATTCGTTACATCGATCCCGGCCGGTCGCACCCAGGTATGCTTGCTGTTCGAGACAGCGATGAGTCGCAGCTCGGGATATTCTTCTTGCAACACCTTGGCAAAAAAATAGCCAACGTTGCCAAAGCCCTGGAGCGCCACGGTGAGTGGCTTGCCGGCGAGCCCATGAGCCTTCAAATATTCGGCCAGCACGATAACTCCGCCACGGCCGGTCGCTGCTTCGCGGCCTTCACTGCCGCCGCGCTTCATCGACTTGCCAGTGAAGCTGCCGGGGTCTT
>DATGEW010000095.1:0-15661 GCA_035309745.1 Saccharimonadales bacterium (SeqCode) | reverse complement strand
ACCCGGCTGAAGCTGCAGGCTACTCAAAAGGAGACGTAGGTGGTTGATTTGCCAATTTGGTTGTTCATTGGCGTGCCGATAGCCTTAGTGCTTGTCGTGGGCGCGGCGGTGTTGTTTGGGCCGCCCTACGTGCCCACACTCACGTTGCCGCTCAAGACCGCGCTCGATCTGCTCGACCTCAAGCCCGGCGAGACCTTGCTGGATTTGGGTTCCGGCGACGGCCGGGTATTGCTCGCGGCGGCCCGGCGCGGCTGGAATGCAGTCGGCATCGAAGTGAGCCCGCTGCTGGTGCTGGTAGCGCGTATCCGCACCTGGCGGTACCGCAAACAGGTGCGCATTATTTGGGGAAATTATTTTCTCACGCGCTGGCCCGAGGCCGACGGGATTTTTGCGTTCATGATTCAATATCAGATGAAGCGGCTCGATGAGCGGATAGAGAAGTGGCACAAAAAGCCGGTGCGGCTGGCCAGTTTTGCGTTCGAGATTCCCGGTAAAACGCCGGTGGGGAAACGCGATGCTGTCAGCCTGTACGAATATAAATGACTCTTGCGCCGCAGCCAAAACTCCGATACCATGAGCAGTATGAATAGAGCGCTTGCCACGAACCGCGAGGCAGGAGTGAGTGGCGTACTGCTGAGCCTCGTTATTTTTGTACTGCTGTTTGCGGGCGCGGCAGGTTTTGGCATGTGGGCATTTTTGAGCCGCCAGGATTACAAAAACAACAGCGACCAAAAGTCGGCTGTAGCCGCCACTGCCGCTACTCAAAATGCGCAAGCGGCCGACGCCAAGCAATACGCCGAGCAAGAAAAGAATCCGCTTAAAAGCTACGTCGGTCCGTCACAGTACGGCAGCGTTACCATAAAATATCCTAAAACCTGGAGCGCCTATGTCATCGAAGACGGCAGCGATAACCAGCCGGTCAACGATTATTTCCAGCCCAACGTCGTACCAAATGTAAACACGCAGACCAACGCCTACGCCCTCCGCTTGCAGATAATCGGCCAGCCTTACGACCAGGTGCTCGCTCAGTTTAATTCGTCCGTGCAAGCAGGCAAACTCGTGGTGAAGCCGTATGCGCTCCCCAAAGTACCCAGTGTTACCGGCTCGCGCCTGGATGGCCAGCTAACGCAAACGAAACAGGGCAGTATGGTTATTCTGCCGCTCCGCAATGTGACTCTCGAGCTTTCCACCGAAGCCGCCACCTACGAACCCGACTTCAACAATATTATCCTGGCAAATCTCAGCTTCTCGCCGTAAGAATGTACCGCTAACTGCGCGCGGTAAGCCCCTGGTGGTGTATACTGAAATAAGATACGGAGGGAGTATGCAGGCAGGCAACGGTGGGTCGGCGATAGAATTACACGACCTGTTGCTGTCTGTTGCCGAGCAGCTCAAGGTACCGCTTACGGTCATTGCCCGGCAGGCGGAACTTGGTCAGCTGGACCAGGCAACTTCTTTAGACGTAACGCACGTCCACACGCAGGCTACTGCCGCGCTGCAACTGGTAGATAGCTATTTATTGGGGTTGGAACTCGTGAAGAGCCAGACGCAGCTAGAGCTGGAGCCGGTCTCGATTGCTTCTACGCTGGCGGATACCGCGCATCATTTGGAGCAGTTCGCACGCCAGTATGGGATCGAACTGGAGCTGCACATCGCGGGCAAGTACGAGCCGGTTATGGCACACGGCAGGGGATTACGCGCCGCATTGTTAAGCCTGGGCTTTGCGTTATCCGAAATGGTTGGTGCGGCCGAGGCGTCCCGCCGCCGCGTCATTACACTGGCCGTACACCGCACACGCCAAGGCATTGTAACCGGCATGTACAGCGGACAGGCTAGCGGGCTGACGGCTGCTAATTGGCGGCGTGCGCGTAGCCTTGCCGGCCGCGCCAACCAGCCCTTTGCGGTGGCAAACAGCGGTGCGGGGGCGGGATTTTTTGTAGCGGATGCCATTTTGCGCTCCATGCAGACCGCGCTACGCGTGGGCCGTTTGAGCCGCCAAAGCGGGCTCGCCGCCAGCTTCCGGCCCAGCCAGCAACTACAGTTTGTATAATTTTTGTATCCAGCATGCACATACTTTTACTCGAACCTAACACCGTGTTGGCAGATACATATCGCCAGCTGTTCATAAAAACAGGGCATACCGTAGCGCATAGTACCAGCGCACAGGCCGCTATAAATGCCGCCGACGAGCGTCGTCCGGACGTGGTGGTGCTCGAGCTGCAGCTGCCGCAGCACAGCGGTATCGAATTTTTGCACGAATTTCGCTCGTACCCGGAGTGGCAACGACTGCCGGTGGTGGTGCACACCTTTGTGACGCCGCCTAAACTGGCCATCGCCCGGGAAGCCTTGGCCCGCGATCTTCATGTGCACACCATTCTCTACAAACCGCAGACAAGCCTGCAAGATTTGCTGTGTGCGGTGGGGCAGGCGGTGGAGACAACGTGAACCAACTGGTTACGACGGGTATCATTCTGGCGCGCACCGATTACGGCGAAGCCGACCGTATTCTGACGCTGCTGACGCCGGAATACGGCAAGCTGCGCCTGCTGGCAAAGGGCGTGCGCCGGGTCAAGAGCAAGCTGGCCGGCGGCATCGAGCTGTTTAGCGTGAGCGAGCTGACATTTATTCGGGGCAGGGGCGAGATCGGCACACTGGTATCGTCACGGCTCAAACAGCACTTTTCGCACATCGTGCAGGATCTCGACCGCACGATGCTCGGCTACGAACTCATCAGGCAACTCAATAAAATTACCGAAGACGAAGCCGAGGCCGAATACTTCGAGCTTTTGCAGCAGGCCTTTGAAGCGTTGGACGACACCGGCGTGCCGCTGGAGCTGGTGAGCTTTTGGTATGCCGCGCAGTTGCTCCGCCTCGGCGGCCACACGCCCAACCTCCAAACTGACGACACCGGCGTGCTCCTCGACGATGCCCAGACCTACAATTTTAGCCCCGAACGCATGTCGTTTACGCCTGCGCCGGCAAGCAAGCAAGGCCGTTTTGCCGCCAACCATATCAAATTTTTGCGCTTTGCGTTCGCCGGAAACACTCCGCACACACTGGCACGCGTACGGCGGGAAGAGTGGTTTTTAGCTGAGCTTACTACCCTGGTGAACTCAATGCTCGCAGCGCGGTAATACGCTGTACGTTACTCCTTCTATTCGGTATAATGTGGGCCAATGAGTGAGATTACGCTTGAAGACATCGCATCTCTCGCCAAGCGGCGCGGATTTATTTACCAAGGCAGCGAAATTTATGGTGGCCTGGCCGGCACCTGGGACTACGGCCCGCTGGGCGTGGCGCTGAAGCGCAATATCACCAACGCCTGGTGGAAGTTTTTTGTCGAGAGCCGCGATGATATGTACGGCATCGATAGCGCTATTCTTATGAGCCCGAAGGTGTGGGAGGCCAGCGGTCACGTGGCCGGCTTTACCGATCCCCTCATTGAGGACGTAAAGACTAAAAAACGCTTCCGCCTCGACCATCTCCTGGAAGACGCCGGCGTGGATATTAAGGGCATGAACCTGGAGCAGATGGTCGCGTCCTTGAAAGAAAAGGGCATCAAAAGTCCAGACGGTAACGATCTTGCCAACCCGGCGAATTTCAATTTGTTGTTCGAAACGGCTATCGGTTCGGTGGAAGGCGGGGGTAGCAAAGTGTACTTACGCGGCGAGACGGCGCAGGGCATGTTTGTGAACTTTAAAAATATTGTCGACAGTTTTTATCCCGACATTCCGTTCGGCGTGGCGCAAATTGGAAAGGCATTTCGCAATGAAATTAGCCCGCGCGATTTTGTATTCCGGGTGCGTGAGTTTGAAATCGCCGAGTTCGAATATTTTATCAATCCCACTCATTGGGAAGCGGAGTTCGAAAAATGGCGTGTGGCTATGCACGACTGGTGCGAACTCCTGGGCCTGCCCGCGGATAAGATTCACGAGCTGGAAGTGCCTGCCGAAGATCGGGCGCATTACAGCAAGCGCACCATCGACTTCGAGTTTGACTTTCCACACGGCAAAAAAGAGCTCTACGGCTTGGCCTACCGCACCGATTTCGACCTTATAAATCACCAAACTGCCAGCGGTAAGAGTATGGAATATCGTCCAAAAGATGGCTCTACGCCGTTCATACCCCATGTTATTGAGCCAACCTTTGGCGTTGACCGCACACTGCTGGCCGTGCTCGCCGCCGCCTACACCGAAGATGAAGTGGGTGGCGAAAAGCGTACGTATCTAAAACTGCCGAAGGATCTGGCGCCGGTCAAAGCCGCTGTGTCGCCGCTGCTTAAGAACAAACCGGAACTGGTGAGTAAAGCCCGTGAAGTCTACGACACGCTCAAAAAAGAGCTCGGGGCTGTGATGTGGGATGACAACGGCAACATCGGTAAGCGTTACCGCCGTCAGGATGAAATCGGCACGCCGGCGTGCATTACCATCGACTTTCAAACGCTGGAAGACAACACCGTCACTGTCCGAAATCGCGATACCGCCGAGCAAACGCGCGTCGCAATCGATTCATTGCTCCACAATTTATAGAAAAGGGGAGCGGCATGGGCTCAATGATAGAAATCAACGATACACTGCAGATTACCACCGAGCAGGGCTGGCCGGCTGAACTTGATTTGGGAACACATCTCAAAACACCCTATAAGCTGGGAGATTTTGCAGATAAGGTCTTCGAGTTCAAAGACAAGCCTTCCATCCGTGTATATAAGCAACCTCCGTACGTAATTTTTTGGTGCAGAACATAGGTGGCAAGTGGGTGTATTGGGGTATGTGTTTTGTTGTTGAAGTTGTGCACGACTATCAAAAGCAAACTACAGCAGGTAAGTTTTGAATCGTCCGCTTGAACTCGCCCGAACAGATGAGGCAGGCTTTTCATTTTTTGGACCTACGGCCGGAGATGAACTATTTCGAGGCGTCATAGATACGGTGTATCATAGACCCATAACTGGAGGGAAATATGGCGGACAAAAATTGGGATTTCACCGGCCTGCGCGCGCTGTTTTTTAACGGCACGCTCACTAAATCGCCGGAGCCGAGTCACACCGAGCTGCTCATCAACATCAGCACGGATATTATGCAGCAGCACGGCGTGCAAACCGAAGTAATCCGTAGCATCGACCACCCCGATATTGCCACTGGCGTATGGCCGGACATGCATGAGCACGGTTGGGACAAAGACGACTGGCCGGAGCTGTACAAAAAAGTGCAGGCGGCAGACATTTTGGTGCTGGCCGGGCCGATTTGGCTGGGCGACAATAGCTCGCAGACGAAAAAGATCATTGAACGGCTGTATGCCTGCAGTAGTTTGTTGAACGAGCAAGGGCAGTACGCCTATTACGGCAAGGTGGGCGGATGCCTCATTACCGGCAACGAAGACGGCATTAAGCACTGCGCGCAAAATGTTTTGTATAGTCTGCAGCACCTCGGCTACACGATTCCGCCGCAGGCCGATGCCGGCTGGATTGGCGAGGCTGGCCCCGGCCCAAGCTACGGCGACAAGCTGCCGGATGGCAAACGCGTGGGGCTGGATAACGATTTTACCAACCGCAACACCACGTCCATGACCTGGAACCTCATGCACCTCGCCAAAATGCTGAAAGACAACGGCGGCGTGCCGGCCTACGGCAACCAGCGCAGCAAATGGGACGCCGGTGCGCGTTTCGATTTCCAAAATCCAGAATATCGCTGAAGTGCCGGACGCCGTTAAAGCAGTCCGGTAGTGTATGATGGATGCATGCGTACATACTACACCGATGGCAGCGCCAGCCCGAACCCCGGCCCGGGCGGTTTTGCGGTTATTTTAGATGGCCAACCGGCGGTGCTGGGCAGTGAGCCGGGCGGCGGCCAGACCACCAATATCCGGATGGAAGGGTTTGCCATTATGGCGGCACTCAAACATGCGGCCGGGCAGGAATGCCAGATTTTTACGGACAGCGAATTCTGGATTAATGTCATTACCAAATGGTCGCGCGGCTGGGAAAAGAACGGCTGGCGCAAAAAGGGCGGAGAAATTAAAAATCTCGATATCGTGCGCGAAGTGTGTCCCTTGTTCCGCAGCTCCAAGGCCACGCTCGTATGGGTGCGCGGCCACAATAACGACCCCGGCAACGAGCTGGCCGACCACTGGGCGAACAAAGCCCGCGCGCAATACATGAAGCGCTAATTTTACAGCAGTTTTTCGGGGCTCCCCCTGATAGAATGAAACGTATGCCTGACGAAGTAACGAACAACACCGAAGCCGCAGCCGATGCGGAAGCGGGAAGCGCGCCGCTCATCAAAGAAAACGCGGCCCATACCAATAATGTCATCGCCGACACAGACGGAGATTACCAGGAGAGCGACGTTTTCGCCTGGGCCAACAATTTGTTCGAATATAAAGAAGAACTTACGCTGGAACTGTTTTGGATTAACAAAAATAATGTCGTGTATCGTACCAAGCTCGACCCGGCGCTTCATAAACAACTCCAACCGCTGTTCATCGATAATACACTCGATTACGTGCTCGACGGCGCCGAGCACGGCATGGTGGTGCGTAGCTATGAAGATGGCAAGGCCGAGGGCGGCGTACTGCAACGCGTGCCGTGGAAGCGCGTCGAAAAACTCAAAGAGGTGATGTATTGGGTGCGCAGCGCCGAAGAAGAAATTGAATTGTTTACCGACGAAGAGCACGACCTAAAGCGAATCAAGGGCGCCCTGGTGCGGGTAACGCACCCCAAAATGAAGGAACCGTTTTACATTGCCAAGGCCCTCAGCGGCGGCCAAATGTTAAAGGGCGAAGGCACGTGGATGGTCGCCGGCAAGGTGTTCAAACCATTCCAGGCTGCGGCGCTCAAAATTCCGGCCGAAGCGCACATGCTCATTTTGGAACAGGATTTATACATTTTTAACCAGGCAAAGCTCGACCGGCTGTTTAGCTACGATGCGCGCAAAAACAGTTTGGCCGAGCGCAAGGTGCGCGAAATAGAAGAGCACTACAAATTGAGTTTCGCCGAAGGCATCGATCTGCAGTCGGCGGTGGCGGGCAACAAAGCGCTGGTGAACAAGCTGCAAAAAATTGAGATCGGCCAGCTTACCCAGGAGCAAATTATCGACCACGCCGAAGAAATCGGTGTTGAATTGATGGTGGACGACAGCGGCGCGATTATCATAATGAACCCGAAAGATCTGGCCAAATTTGTGAACCTCTTAAACGACGATTACATGGAGTCGGCCTTAACCGGTGAGCGCTACGAAATCATCAAAAAACGTCCCCTAAAACCGGCCGATACCGACATGGGCGACGGCATGGCATTAAAGTAAGTATCGCAAATCCGCTTTGCATTGCGCCTGGATGCTCGCTTTCGCACTCCTTGCTGCTACAATATCTGGGCAAGGAGTGAAGGGGTAGGCGATCTATGACGCAAGACGAAGCGTTGGCCATTTTGGAATCGGGAGCATCCGCGCTGCTGACCGGGGCGGCGGGCACGGGCAAAACGTACGTGCTCGGCAAGTTCGTTACGCGTGCAAAACGCCGCGGGCTGAACGTAGCGGTAACGGCAACCACCGGCCTCGCCGCGACGCACCTGAACGGTACGACCATTCATGCGTGGTCGGGCATTGGCGTGCACGACCACGTCGATAAACACACCGTGGCGCGCTTGCCCAAAACGCGGCAAGACCTTATAAAAAAGGCCGACGTGCTCATCATTGACGAAATTAGCATGCTGCACGATTTCCGGCTCGATATGGTCGACGAAATTTTACGCGCGGTGCGCGGCGGCGAGGCGCCGTTTGGCGGCCTGCAAGTCATTTTATGCGGGGATTTTTTTCAACTGCCGCCGGTGAATCGGCGCGATAGCAGGCAGGGCGGCTTTGTCATTTCTTCGGCGGTATGGCAACAAAATGTGTTCAATGTGTGCTACCTGGAAAAGCAATACCGACAGAGAGAAGACGAACAGTATACACAAATTTTGAACGGTATTCGGGCCGGTTTTTTGACGCGTGCGCAGCTGGACACATTGCAAGCGCGGGCACGTGTCACGGACGATCCGTTTGCCACAAAAACCCGTTTGCTTACGGTAAACGAAGATGTAGACGCCGTCAACCACGAACAGCTTAACCGCATCGATGGTGACGTGCACGAATATCACATGGAAACGACCGGCAACAAGACGTATGTAGAGCAGTTGCAGCGTTCGTGCTTGGCGCCCGAGGTGTTGCGGCTGAAGATCGGCGCACAGGTGATGTGTATTAAAAACGCGCCCGACCGCCGGTATGCCAACGGCTCGCTTGGTACCGTCGTGGGTTTCGAGGACCTTACCGATTATCCGATCGTACAGCTGGTAAGCGGCCGCGAGATTGCTATTAAGCCCGATACCTGGGAGCTGATGGACGGCGATAAACGCCGCGCCCAGCTCATGCAGCTGCCGCTCCGTTTGGCCTGGGCTATTACCGTGCACAAGAGTCAGGGCATGACGCTGGATGCGGCGCGTATTGACCTCAGCCGCGCCTTCGTGGAAGGCATGGGCTATGTGGCGTTGAGCCGCGTGCGCAGCCTGAAGCATCTGATGCTGGACGGCCTGAATGGTATGGCGCTGCGCGTAAGCCCGCTGGCCAAGCAAATCGACGCCGACCTGCGTGCCCGCAGCGAGCAAGCCCTCGAGGCCTTCGCTGCTCAGATCACCCAGTGGCAGGCCGACGAGACAAGCGGCGCGCATGAAGCCGAAGCAGTGGCCCGCGAAGTGGCACACATGCCCGATCCGGCATTGTTCGAAAATCTACGCGCCTGGCGCGCCCAAAAGGCCAGGGAACTCAGCCTGCCGCCATACATCATCGCGCACGATAAAGCCCTGCAAGCCGTGGCCGCGCACAAACCGCAATCTATGCCCGAGCTGCTCGACGTACCCGGCTTCGGCTCTAAAAAAATCGAAGTCTACGGCGCGGACATCATCGCCACTGTGCAGGCCTATATGAAAGATAAGTAATATATCTCACCGCCATATATGCACTACCGTTGTACCATACGCGGCGTCATGGGAAGTCGGCAGAAAAGTGGAATAATCCGATTTTTCGAAGTGTATGGTGGCGATCGCAGCCACCAGGTATTGCATAGCAGAGAAACCGGGCCAGTAGTCGTCCATGCGTTAGGTTTACTCACCACACATGTCGCCACCCAAATAGCGGCGAACAGGTCATTCCCTGATGTTAAAGGTGTGTTTATTACCGCCTATCATTGGGGTGAGCCGGATGGGGATGAGCGAGCCCTCACAGCTGTCAACAGTTGGCGGACGTCGGGTGATCACCCGGTTGCCGGTCTTGCAGCAGCATATTATGTGGATGGGGGTCACCTTGAGGCCTGCTCTGCGAATGATATCCCCGCACCTGCTTTGGAAGCGCCTTTGGTCGCCGGTTTATCCGAGCTTACCGCCGCTGCGAGGTATGATCGCCAGCAGCGAACGCAGCCGCGAGGAGAAAGGATAGGTCGATTTGCAATCGGGCCAAGCGAGCAAGTGCTTACCCTTTCTCCCTACGTGCCGGGTGCGGTCTTCACGAGCCTTGCGTAGATCTGAAAGCTCGATGTTCTTGAATGGGTGCTAGCTCTCGATGGTATCATAGGAACATGAAGCGTGTATTTCTATCCACCTCTTTCTCACACAAGGTTGATTATGCCAGTGGGGAAGTGTTGCCCGACTTCCGGAAAGAGCTGGAGCAATTGCTGCGCGGCCTACGTGGCCAGGCAAACATTGAAGTTTTTTGCGCCATGGAGCACGAAAAATGGAAAATAAACGCCGGCGTGCCACCAGAGGTAGGGATCGAGAAAGACCTGGCTGAGATTGACCGTGCCGATGTGCTCGTGGCGCTGGTGCACGACCAACCATCGGTGGGTGTACAGTTCGAGATTGGCTACTGTGTGGCAAAAGGCAAGCCGGTACTACTTGCCATGCAGTCAGGCAACAAGCTGGCATACTTCAACCATGGGCTTGTAAGTGCCGGCCTGGTAACCCTCATTACCTACGACGACAGCGCTTCGCTGGTGCGGCAATTGACCGTTGCACTCAATGTGCCCGGGGAAGAGTTGGCTTGAGAACTATTACCAGCCTCTTTTTTGTAGCTTAAACAGCCGGAAGAGTCCCAGAGTACGTTGGCTCTAGCGGGCTACTTGCCCGGTGCAGGAGAGCGCGGGCCAGATGGTGCCGGCCTGCGGCCTGGTGCCGTGCGTAGGCACGTGCCAGCGTTTCGGTGGTGAGACGCCCCGAATGCTGCTGTACATCGTACAAAAAGAAGGTGTCGTCTTCGTTGTAGGCTTCTAAAAAATGCTGTGTGTATGCGGTTGGCGAGAGTGCTTGCACGCGGTGCGCCAGCAATACGAAAGTATCGTAGGCGGTACGCACCTGGCTGCTGAGCCGCAGGGGCCGGGCGAGCTCCAGCGCCCGTTGAAATTCGTTGGCTACCTGCAAGAAGCTATGGCTAATGCCCAGCAGCGTGTCGAGTGCATCGTCCATAGCCTCGATGTTTTGCATGTCGTCGATGGTGAGCCGGGCGATGTCGATGTCGTAGCCGCGCAGAAATTGCAGCACCTGCTGCCAGGCCTGGGCCACGCGCGCTTCAAGCGCCTTTTTGGGCTGGAGGCCCAGCCGCCGCCAGGTTACCGACTGATCGTAATCTACAATAAGCGCCTCGCTGGGCAGTTGCGCAACCAGCATTGCGGCTTGTTCGGCAGCAACCGGCTCAATAATATAGGTACTCCAGCAGTGTACCGGCACAAGCCGCAGCTCACGAGGCGATACAAAATACACATCGGCATCGGGTTTTTCCAGCGGCGACCGTGCCGAGAATTGCATATGCTGCATATGAGTAATGGTGTGCGTATATTTAAGGATTTTGTCGGCGTTGAGGGTCTGGGCGCGCTGTTTCTGAATAATTCGCGATAACTTGAGCCATTGCTTGCGGGCCGCACTGAGCATCACCACCGGCTGGTCGCAAACAACGACGGCTTTGCCAAGATGCTGTCGCGTGTGCAAATGTCGCATGCTGTCGGCCACGATGCTGTCCGTTCCACGAGCCCGCGATTTGCGCAGCTCGATATAACACTGTTCCATGGTGTCCCCACATTTCCCTTAGGCGTGGCGGAATCATACCACAGGTTCCCTCCAATGCAATACGCGCCGATAACAGAGGTAGACTGCGTAAAGTTTACAACAAATGATGCTGACGATAACTAAAGTAGGCCGTTTTCGTAACAATAATGTGGTCACGCAGTGGGATGCCCAGCAATTGCCCGGCCGCTACCAATTGCTGCGTGAGGGCAATGTCCTGATGGCTGGGCGTCAGGTCACCGCTGGGATGGTTGTGTGCTACGACAATGCTGGCCGCCCGATCGGCAATCGCATCGGCAAACACTTCGCGCGGGTGGGCCAGCACCGCGTCCAGCGTGCCGACGGTAATCGTTCGCTGGGCAATCAGCCGCTGGCCGCCGTCCAAACTCAAACAAACCAGATATTCTTGCTGCTTGGTACGCACATCTTGCAGCCGTGCGAGCATATCGTCCAGCGTGAGCAGCGGGGTGGCGCTTTGTACCAGGTGGCGGCGCGCCAATTCCAAGCCGGCCAGCAGTCTGCTCGCTGTGGCCGTGCTGACTCCTTTAATACTAATGAGCGATTCATAACTGAGGCTCTCGCCGCCGCGCAGCAGCAGTTTTTGCAATTTGCGGGCAATGTAGCCCACATCTGCCGAGGCGATGCCGCTGCCAATGAGCACCTCGAGCAGTTCGAAATCGGAAAGAGCCGCCACGCCTTTGCGCTGTATTTTTTCGCGTGGCCGGTCGGCGGTGGGGAGCTCGTGTAGTCGGCGATTTTTTACCATACCAGACAGTGTACCAAAGGTTCCCCATAGCGGGTTAGTGCGAGGCCATATATTTGACTAAAGTTTAATAATTTGTTATAGTTATTATGCTTATTCTAAAACACATAATATGAAAACAAAAAAACCGGCCCGCAAACCATTTCATCTCCACATGGAGTACTTTTTCCGCAAGCAATACTGCATGCTGGCGGTGTTAGCGCTGCTTATCTTCGCTGTTATCAAGAGCGATGGCCGCGTTATTACGCTGTGGCGCCAAGCCTATGCGCAGGGCTTTGGCATTGTCGGCCAGTACATGCGCGAAGAAACGACTCGCGTTCCGGTGACCTTTGACATAACCGCGCGCGTGCCAACTACCTCCGGGCAGTAATAGCGCACGTTGCACCCAACTGGACGCTACATATTGTGGAAAAGTCGGGTTACGCTGCAATTCTGTGGATAAGTGGTGTCGCAATCGCTACGTTTTCCTACAAAATCTACTTGTGCGTGGGTAGGAGTGGGTAGTATTATCAGCTCAGTGGGTAATCGTGGGTAATCCAAAACAGACTACCCTCGACCAAAACAAAAACACCACTAGCAAATTAATAGAAAGTACCAATGGCCACGGTAGACTACTTTCAACGTAAATTAGACGACAAACGGCGGTTAACCATTCCGACCGAATTACGCGCCGAATTTGCCACCGGGGTAGTCATCACCAGAGGGTTCCAAAAGTACTTGCACTTGTACCCCAAATCGGTCTGGGATCAAGACCTCGAGCCGTTACTCCAAGGCAACATCTTGGACGAAAAGACGGCCGACTTGAACGTACAGTTCCGGATGGGCAAAAGTGAAGGGGAGTGCGATGCCAAGCAAGGCCGCATTACCCTTGAGCAGCATTTGCTCGAGTACGCTGGAATCGATAAAGATGTCGTGGCGGTGCGCGTCGGAAAGTATTGGCGGCTTATGGCTGGCAGTGCATAACTTCGTCATAAGGTACAAAGCACTTTAACAATTTAGCGAAACGACTCGAGATCAGCTATTCGGCAGTCAACAGGTGGGCATAGGGCACCACTTATGAAAAACCCTCGTACCTTCGTTCTAACGAACACCTCCCAAAACTCCACCTCACACATAAGTCTCTCAACTTACGGTCAGACACCAAGCTTAAGGAGTTAAAACGTTCTTCTTAACAACCCAGTGTTTGGCCACCAACAAAAACAAAAACTCAAAAAACAAAAAGTTGGCTGCTGAATAGGTGATCTTGCAAAAACAAAAACACCAAAACAAACAGTGTATAGTGGATGCAAGGATGCACCAAGACGACCAAAAACAAAACGAGCATATTCCGGTGTTGCTCGAAGCAACGCTTACATATCTCAACCCAAAGGAAGGGGATCGCTACCTCGACCTGACAGGCGGATATGGCGGCCACGCCAGCGCAATACTCGGAATAACCAAAAACCCGCACGGCTCTGTTTTAGTAGACCGCGACCCAAACGCCGTAAAAAGCCTCGGGGAGCGATTTGCGAAAAGCGGGGTAGAGATTATCCAAAAAGATTTTCTCTCGGCCAGCCAAAAACTGGTTGCGGAAGGAAAACAATTCGAATTAATTTTGGCCGACTTGGGCGTTTCATCACCGCACCTTAACCAGGCGAGTCGTGGATTTTCCATCCAAAAAGATGGACCGCTCGACATGCGAATGGATACAACGCAAGAACTAACCGCCGAAACCGTGGTAAACACGTATTCGGCCGAGGAACTTACGAAAATACTCCAAACGTATGGCGAGGAGCCAAAAGCTCGGCAAATTTCGACACTCATTGTGCGGGAGCGCCCAATAAAAACCACGAATGAGCTCGCCACTCTCGTTGCCAAGGCCTGGCCAGGGCACAGCAAAGTTCACCCGGCGACGCGGACGTTTCAAGCGCTCCGCGTCGCAGTGAACGATGAGCTCCATCTGTTAGAGGCGGCGTTGCCGTTGTGGATAGAGCGGCTGCTGGCGCCCGGTGGGCGAATTGCCGTTATTAGTTTCCATAGCTTGGAAGACCGTGTGGTCAAACAGGCGCTCCAGGAAGCAGGCGGCGAACGATACGATGCGCTTTTGACCGTTCTGACCAAGCATCCAGTCGTAGCCGGCGAGAAAGAAATCGTTTTTAATCCGCGCGCACGGAGCGCAAAACTCCGGGCCGCAGTGAAACAAACATAAAAAAAGAAAGGGAAAAAGCCCATGCCCGCTATCGAGGTAACTGACTTAAGTCCCAGCCCATACAAGGTAAAGATCAGAAAGACTCGCGGCACCCGCGATGACGTTCGCGATCTCGTCTAAGTAGGGCGCGGCCGGCGGCATAAAAAACCGCCGGCCACTAAAAGAAAACAAAAACAAACATTATGACATATTCAAGTTCATTGGCCGTGGGCCGCAAGACGGCTTTTGCCAGCCGAAATCAAAATACCGCTGCCTTTCGCGTGCAGACGCGGGCCTTGGGCCCCGTCAGTAACACCGTGATTCTTATTGTGTTGGCCTTGGTGCTCGGTATGTTGTACCTCACGCAGGTAACCAAAACGAACGCCTATGGCTACCAGATTAACGGATTGCAGCAGCAGCAGGCGCAGCTGACTGCGGAGCACAGTGACCTGGAGGTTGCCTCGGCACGCTTACAGGCTGTGGCACGCGTGCAGAATAGTCCCGAGGCCAAGAGTTTGGTCGCCGTTGCCCCCGCCGAGACGGTGAGCCAGTAAATAGGCTACACTATAAGGTATGCAACCAGCCGGACCATCGACGCCAAACCATGCGATTCGTCGTGCACAGTGGTGCTTTGTGGCGATAGTATTTGTGTTTGGCGTGTTTTTGGTGCGGTTGTTTTATTTGCAGGTCATTCGCTACGACTATTTTCACAAAGCGGCGCTGTCCGACCAACTGAAAGAGTATCAAATTCCGGCCACGCGCGGTCTCATTGAGGCGCACAGCGGCGGCGGCGTGGTGCCGATCGTGCTTAATCAAACCCTGTACACGCTGTACGCCGACCCCTCGTTGGTAAAGAATGCCGGTCAAGACGCAGATATGCTCGCGGCTGCGCTGGGCGGCAAGAGCGGTGATTACGAGACTAAGCTCAAAACGTCCGGCACGCGATATGTAGTGCTGGCGCGAAAGGTGCCCGCCGATCAAAAAGAGGCCATATTAAAGCACAAATATCCGGGCATTGGCGCGCAGGCGGTCACGTACCGCACCTATCCGAACGGGCAACTCGCGGCGCAGCTGCTCGGTTTTGTGAATGCCGATGGGACGGGGACGTACGGCATCGAGCAAGCCTTAAACAGCGAGCTGGCGGGCAAGGCCGGCATGCTCAAGGCCGTGACCGACATTAACGGCGTGCCGCTGGCCGCCAGTAGCGGCAATGTCGATATCGCGCCAACATCGGGCGCCAACGTCGTCTTGACTGTCGATATGGCTATGCAGCAGCAGCTGGAGAATATTTTGGCCCAGGGCGTCAAAAATGCGAAATCGGATAGCGGCAGCGCACTCATCATCGACCCGAACACGGGTGCTGTTAAAGCCATGGCCAATTGGCCGACGTACGACCCCAGTAACTTTGGCGATGTAGCCGACCCGAGCGTTTTTAACAACGCGGCGGTGAGTTCGCCGCTGGAAGTCGGCTCAATTATGAAGACCCTCACCACCGCCGCGGCGCTTGACCAAGGGGTAGTTTCGCCCGGCGAAACCTACAGTGACCCGGCGCATTGGATGGTCGACGGCTTTAACATTACCAACATCGAAGAAGACGGCGGTGCGGGCACCAAAAGCATTGCGGACATCTTAAATCTGTCGCTCAACACCGGCGCCA
>DATGEW010000094.1:0-4906 GCA_035309745.1 Saccharimonadales bacterium (SeqCode) | reverse complement strand
TACACAAACAACCTACGACGCACGGTTGAACATTCCGGCAGACACTGCTAAGGCGTACGTCGCCAAGCTTACAGAAACCGAAAAGACCGAGCAAGCCCAGATCAAAAACTTGGAAGCCCGGCTGAAAAACACGAACTACGTGCAAAATGCCCCGGCAGCGGTAGTAGCCCAAACTCGGGCACAGCTGGAAGATACTCAGGCCCGTCTGAAGACCATTAGCGCTGAAATGAAGCGCTTCGGCGCATAAAATGCAATTTTGTCGCAATTTATGATAAACTGTGCTCATGGGTTCGGCACAGGAAACGTTTACCAGCATATTAAAGGCTCATCGCCAGAGCATTACCAAGACACGGCTGCGCGTATTTGGCGCGCTGGTGGGTCAAGAGCCGCTCAGTATGCATGCGCTGGTAGCACGGCTGCCGGACGTTGATCGGGCGAGCGTCTACCGGGCGGTGGACTTGTTTGAGCGATTGGGCATCATCCAGCACCTGAACATGGGCTGGAAATATAAGCTCGAGCTGACCGACAAATTTGCCGACCACCATCACCACCTCACGTGTGTAAAGTGCGGCGCGACAATTGCGATGAACGAAAACGAGCTGGAGCAGGTTATTGAGCGATTGGCGGCGGTGCACAGCTTTGCGCCAAGCGCGCACCAAATAGAAATCCAAGGCCTGTGCAGCCAATGCCAGCAAGCCGCTTAGTTGGCCGCCAGGCGAAGCGCGTCCTGAACGCGCTGGACGGACTCGTCTGGACGATAGTCATCGAACCACAGCACATGCCATTGATGCTTTGCCGCGGCCATGAGGTTGACGCGTGAATCGTCCACCAGCAGGATTTCGTTGGCCGGGCAGTGGGCTTTTTCGGTGGCGATGGTGTACATTTTAGACTCCGGCTTGATGGCTTTGACCGCCGACGAGTCAACGATGGCGTCGTATGGTACATCGGGCAGTAATTCGCGGGCGCGCATGGCGTCGATGAAACCGGGCATGATGTTGGTAAGCAGTCCGATGCGGTAGCGTTCGCTCGCCCAGCGGACGAGGTCGTGCATGACCGGGATGGGCTCGATGGCGTCAAGGTAATACTCCATCCAGTCGATGGGCTCAGCAGTACCCAAATCGAGGCTAAGAGCTTGGTTGAATTCGGCCAGATCCATCTCGCCGCGGCAAATTTGGTCGTTGTAGTGCCAAAACGTTGTCTCGACGATGTCGGCCGGCGCGCCCGTGACCGCCGCCAACCGGGTAAATGCCCGGTGATAGAAGCGCACCAGGCAGCCATTAATATCGAAGTACACGAAGCCGACTCCGCTCTGGCTGCGCTGTTTGTGCGCCGTTTTGTCAGGGCCGCCCGACGCAGCGCCCATGAGCTCGTCCAAACGAACGCCAAGGGCGTTGGCAATATTCTGGATAGTAAAGATAGACGGCGATTTAATGGCGCCGCGCTCGATTTTAGTGAGCGTAGAGTAGCTGAGGTTCGCCTTTTGACACAGCGATTGCTGCGTCAATCCTGCCTGCAAGCGCGCAGCCTGCAGCCGACGGCCCAACTTCTCCTCATTCATAGCCTTATGATACCAATTATCGGGGAAATTACAACTCGTAAGCTAGCCGAAAACGGCTAGTGAGCTATTCGGCGTTTTGGCCAAAATAGCATACAATACTGCTTATGAATCCTTTGCGTAAACTAGCTGTGGTGCTGGCGGTTACGTTCCTGCCGCTCGCACTGTGGGGAGCCGGGCTGACGTGGAGCATCCACCAGGTATTTGGCACGCCGCAGCACCTTGAGGGAGCACTCAACACCAGCGGTATTTACCACGACATCGTCGGGGAGATACTCAGTAAAGTGCAGGCCGACCAGGCCAACAAGGGCACGCCAAATACCGACACCATTCCTATCAACCAGCCCGAAGTGCAGGCCATTATTAAGCAGGCTTTCCCGCCGCAATATTTGCAGGGCCAGACCAACCAGATTGTCGACGCGATATATGGCTGGCTGCAGGGCAAGCAGCCTGCGCTGGCATTTAGCGTCGACTTGAACAGCGCCAAACAGCAGCTGGCGAACGGCGTCGGGCAGTATGCGCAGGCGCGGCTGAGCACGCTACCGGCGTGCACGCCCGACCAAATCCCAAGTGGCGACGTTGACCCATTTAGCGCCGCGTGTGTGCCGCCAGGATTCGACGTGGCCGGTGCAGCCGCAAAGGCCCGCGACACTATTTTGAATGGCAATTTTTTGCAGAACGCCAACCTGACGGCCGACTCCATTAAGACCAGTGACGGCAAAACGCTCGGCCAGCAACTGCGAGTCGCGCCGCGAACGTACCACAAAGCGACGCTCGGCGTCTACGCGCTGGGGGTGCTTGCCGTGCTGCTATCGGTCGCCATCATATTTTTGAGCCAGACGTGGCGCGCGGGGCTGCGGAAAGCGGCCATTGTATACATTTCTGTGGGTGCGGTGACCGTGCTGGTGTCGTGGTTGATTACCTTCGGATTGCACAAGGCGGTGTTGGCACTTGGTAAGACCACGGATGCCAGCAAAGCATTGGAGCAGAGTATCCTTAAAGTGGTAGAGATTCTCGCTCAAGATGTGCGAACCTACTGGATGAATTACGGCCTCGTGCTGCTTAGCCTGGGTATTGTTGGTTTGGTAGTAACGCTGGCGGGCAAAAAGCACGGCATGGCGCTGGCGCATGAACTGGCAGGCGACCAGAATCCAGACGCCAGCACACGGCCCGAGCTGCCCACGCCGGTCGAATCGGCCGACAAGCTGGCAAACAAAAAACGCCCGTAGCGGCGTCTGTAGCTTACAACCAAAGGGTAGGTGCTTGGCGGAGAGGGAGGGATTCGAACCCTCGATAGAGTCGCCCCTATACCGCATTTCGAGTGCGGCGCACTAGACCAACTATGCGACCTCTCCAAGTACCCACTATTTTAACAGATTGCTAAGGCTTTTCGGTAAGCATCGTACACATTTTTTGAATGCGACCCGCGCGGGTTTCCGATTTTTTGGCGCCCTCAATCCAGATAATGTATTCACGCCGGTGCGAGGGCGGCAGAGCGGCGAACTTTTGCTGTAAGCCGGCATGTTGCAGCACCGAAATAATGTCGGCGGCCGGTTCGGTATGCTCATGTTTGCCTGCGGTGGTGGCATCGCTCATAATCTGAGTATAAAATAGTGGCGATATCTTCTCAAATATGCTAAAATCTAATCTGTTATGCGCACCTGTAGCTCAGCTGGATAGAGCGTTGGCTTGCGGAGCCAAAGGTCGTAGGTTCGAATCCTGCCAGGTGTACCAGTTGATAATCCATAAACAAAAACAGAGGTGCTTTTACCTCTGTTTTTGTTTGGTGGCGATTACACCTAAGGCTGCGCCTGACCACCAGTTGCTAGGGGAGGTGGGTCTATAATGCGATCAGCGTACTGTCTTTCAACTATTCCCATGAGCGCTTTACCAGCCACGGCCGGCGAATAAGCGCCGGCTGGCTCAGCCACAGCAGTGTCTGAATACCCCGCGCCGTAGGGACGTATAACCGCTTCGACTAGGCCCTCTGCTCGATCTCCTGTTGGCAGTAGCCAGGCCTTTCCTATCGTAATGTCGTAGATTGGATCATGCGGATCAAATTCGCCCGGAATAGAGGCCATCCGGACTGCTTTGCCACGCATTTGGTCGATAAGCAATTCATTATTGAACTGGTATAAGTATCCTTCTACTCTACCGTCGGGGAGCGTTCTCTTGGTCTGGACACAAATTACCCCAGATTCACTCGCAACCGGATCAACTGCTAGCTCGTCCGCCAGAGTGCCTGGGCTGAATGTAAGTCTTTTTTCTCTGAAGACTTCGGCGACAGAACCGTCCGGATATTCGTGCAGCTCACCTTTTTGTGTTGGTTGTCTGTGTAGTTCACCCATGTTCATACGCTAACATACTATTACAATTTAGTCAAATACCCCCCCTCGAAGATTAGGGCGTGTGGCCAGCAAGCCGAGCCTCGCTCCAGGTTTACACGACCGATTACTTCTTTTTGGGTTGTGGAGCTGGAGGAATTGCGCCGGCGATGCGAAATGTCAACACGATGGCCATGGCGTGTCCGTGGCCTAAGCCGTAGTCTTTTTTAAGCCAGTCGACGATCTGCATGACCTTAACGTCGGGGCCAACCATTCCCTTGGCTTTCGCCGCGGCAAGAAAATCTTCCGGAGTCTTACCCGTTTTAGCGTGAATGTTATCGATGTATGCCTGGAATGACATCGCTAAAAGCGTACCTTGCGCATCAGGCGGTCGAAGGTGTCGTGGCTCACTTGCTCCATAGGAAGGTGAGCGGTAAGCGCATTGATGATTTTTTCCTCGTCCTGGGGGTCGTAGTAGATGCTAATGCCGGGCATAAATCGTTTGAGCGGCACAAAGGTAATATTCGAAAATGAGCCCTCATCTACAACCGAAAAGGCCTTAAACAAGCCGTACGGATAAAACTTTTGCCCGATGCCCAACCCATTGGAGTCGAGACGATAGTTGAGCACCCGCGGCTTGTGCGCCGCGGTCACCCCAAACAGCACAGCCACAATAATGATAACCGAGCTCGACACAATATCGTGGGTAATGAAGTACACGATGCCGGCTGCGGCTGCGGCTGCCAGAAACAGAAGAACATACCAGCTCGCACTCTTATGGTGCGCGACAAATTCAGATGCCGACCATTCTACCTCAGGAGCGGCACTTGCAGGTCGGGCAGGGGATGGCCCCGTAGCTGCTGCACCGTTAAAGTTTGCACCAGCATCCGAAGGCGAGTATTTCCATCCACCCTCTTCTTGGCCACTGTCTGTCGTACGATCCTGGTGCTCGTCCATATAGGAGTATTGTACAGCAACAAAAAATGCCCGCAAAGTACGGGCATTTTTTCTGGCGGAGAGGGAGGGA
>DATGEW010000093.1:0-2974 GCA_035309745.1 Saccharimonadales bacterium (SeqCode) | reverse complement strand
CGTAGCCCACGGCTACCAGATCAGTCGAATCTACGGGCAAACGCTGCACAGTATGCGCCCTACCCTTCGAGCTTGAGGCGTGTTACCAGCCAGTCGCGCGGCAACATGCTGAGGAACCAGCCAGCACGCGGGCCGCTGGTTTTGCCGATAAGGACGCGGTACAGCGCGGCAAACAACTCTTTCGGTTGGAGGCTAAGCTCGTCTTTCAAGCTGTAAATGGCGTCGTGAAAATAGGCACCGTCGGCATCGGCGGGAGCGGCAGCCGCTTTATCGCCCAGCGCTTTCAGGAATTGCTGCTCTTGCTCGGTAAAATCGCTGGCATTCACCTGCGCTGCCAACGAAAATTTCACTTCTTCAGGCGCCCGCAGACGCAGCCATTCATCGATGAACTTGAGCTCTTCCCGGATAATATCAGCATCTTCTTCGGCAACCTGCGCATATTCGGTGCGCTTGATGACTTCCAGCGTTTTGTGGGCATCTTTCAGGCTGGCCTGGTAGCTGGCCACCAGGTGCGAGAACGGTACGCGGCTCACAGTGCGTTTTTCGTCATTACCGCGGGTACAGAGGTACAAAAGCTGCTTTTCGGATTCAGTTTTATCGGCCTTCGCGCTCAGCGCCGCATATTCGTCCATCAGCTGCACTACGCCGTTGATAGGATCAAAGTAGAGTCGCTTGCTCGCTGGAGCGCGCAAAATAAAGTAGCGCACTACTTCAGGTGGCATAATGCGCGAACCCTCACGCGCATCTAAGCCCGTTCCCTTGCTCGCGCTCATTTTCTTGGTGTCGCCTGCCATGTTGATAAAATCGTAGGCTACCGGGTATGGCGGCTCGGCCTCATATACGTCGTGTATAATTTGCACGCCGGTGTCGTAGCTGCCACCCTTGGTCATGTGATCGCGGCCGGATGGCTCGACATCCACGTGCTGCAGCCACCAGCGACCGGGCCAGTCTAACCGCCAATCCAGCTTAACCTCACCAGCGGCGTAACTGATAGTTTTACGATTCCCGTCGGCATCTTCGTAATCAAGTGTTTTGTTGTCTTTACTGAGACTTACAAACGGACGCTTTTTGAGCCGACCTTGCTCCATAACCTGGATTGGCGACCAACCTTGTTCAAGCTGACGGCCAGAAATAGTTTCCAAGGCTTGACGTGCTTCGTCCAGGTGTTCCAAGGTGCGTTCAATGGCGGGTACAAAAAACCCTGTACGATATTTTTCGTGCGAACGAACCCAGTCAACTTCAATATTGAGAGCAGCCGCACCATCAAACAAGCTCTGTAAAAAGTAGTCTGCATACGATACAGCGGAACCATCGGGTGCCGGCGCATCACAAAGTGGCATGCCAAGGTATTTTTCAAAATCCGGCGGCACATTGCCGGGGATTTTACGAATACCGTCAAGATCGTCCACAAAATAAATATGCCGAACCTGCCGGCCACGCCGTCTGAGTTCCAACAGTATAGCGTCACACGTTACCAGTTCGCGCATATGGCCGAGGTGATGAGTGCCGCTTGGCGAGCCGCCAGACTCAATCAAAATTTCCCCCTCCGGATGGCGGGCAATGACGTCGTCGATAATTTTGTTGAGCCAATGCATGTACTATTTCCTTCGAGGGCATTTTACCACATTCTACAGATGAAAGATGCAGGACGGCCAACACACGGCGCAGCTGGGAACCCCGTAGGCGCGGAGGAGCAAAATTCACCCTGGCTCTCAGGGATGAATTTTGAACCGCAGCGCCGGGCACAAGGTTCCCGGCTGCGCCATGTGTTGGCCAAAACCAGTCACAGGTTCTGTGGAGAAACTAGCTAATGTCGATAATTTTGTACGAGGAGGTTTCGGCCGGCGTGGTGATTTCCACTGCTTCGCCTTCGCGCTTGCCAATCAGTGCCTTGCCAATCGGCGATTCGTCGCTGATTTTGCCGTTGAGCGGATCGGCTTCTACCGTGCCGACCACCTGGAATTCTTTGGTGGTACCGTTTTCACTCTTCAGTTTTACCGTTGAGCCGAGCACCACCTTACTGTCGCCTTTCGGCGCCTTAATAACCTGCACGTTCGCCAAGATGTGTTCGATTTCGGCAATACGCGCTTCGTTGCGCTCTTTGTCTTGCAGGGCAGCGCTGTACTCCATATTTTCGCTGAGGTCGCCGAATTCGCGGGCGGTCTTAATGCGGTCGGCAATATCGCTGCGCTGGGAAATTAAATCGGCGAGTTCAGCTTTCAACTCCTCTACGCCTTGCTTGGTCAGATGGAATAGTTTGTTCATAAGTTCGTACTCCTTTTTGCTACGATCTGGATGCGAACGACGGTATTATAGCAGGTTCGCTTATGCTTTCGTGAGTAAATTTATTACCGCTTGTTGGTCGAGCATCTGTGTTTCTTTGCTGGTGCGCTTCTTAAGCTCAAATTGCTTGCCCGCAAGGGTCTTGTCGCTAACGACGAGACGATATGGCAGGCCGAGCAGATCGGCATCGGCAAACTTCTCCCCTGCCCTCGCTTCTAGTCGGTCGTCGTATAATACAGCAACGCCAGCATCTGTCAAGGCCTTGTAGATTTCCTCGCCCTGCTGCACCACGGCATCGCTTTCGCCGATGCTCGCCAGGTACACCCTAAACGGCGCAATATTCTCCGGCCAGACGATACCGCGTTCGTCCCGGTGTGTCTCTACAATGGTCGCCAGCGTGCGGCCGATGCCAATGCCATAACAACCCATGTAGTACTGCTGACGCTTCCCCTGCTCGTCGGTATATTCGGCGCCTTGCATGAGCTTCGTGTAGTGATAGCCCAACTGGAAGATATTCCCTACCTCAACGCCCTTCCTTTCAATGAGCGGGTTGCCGTCCGGGCTGATGAAGCCGGGCTGCGCCAGGGCGATGTCGGCCTCAATGTCCGGAGTAAAGTCGCGGCCCAGGTTAATATTTTTGAGGTCAACACTATCTTTGTTGGCGCCCCCATAGGCGTTACGGATCGTTTTA
>DATGEW010000092.1:0-4020 GCA_035309745.1 Saccharimonadales bacterium (SeqCode) | reverse complement strand
TGCCTCACCCGCAACCCGCTCAGCACGGATCTTGTCGGCGTGCATAGCGGCCGTGTCGGCAATGATCTGCTGCTCCTGGATGATCTGTCCCGGTGTTATGTCTGTTACTGGTGCGAGTTCTGCGGTCATATTTTTATATTTATTTTTGTTAGGACTATACACATATAAACACAACCGCTTTAATTTGTCAATTATAATAACACTTTGCTTTGCTTCTGGATACTATTACGACAAATAAAACCGGCCTGTCAAAACAGGCCGGTACTAGACGACTAATCCTTCCGGTTATTACTGTAGTGGCAACACGGACTGAATGTCGTCTTTGAGGATAGCAATCTGCTCTCGAATCACATCCGTATAGTCAGGGAAAACCTCTTTAAAAATGTCGAATGCTTTCTCGGGATTCTCTTCGGCAATCTTGTTAAACTTGGTCAACTCTTCTTCGCTCAGGGTCTCCGCGTAATGCAAGCCGATGCGCTTATACAAGGTTTCCATGATCTGAGCGAGATAAACGTGCTGTTCTTCAGTCGGCAGTTTATCAAGACCTAGTTCTCTTGCTAATTCTTCGAGATTCATGACGATTGTTCCCCTCTTATTCTTTTTATTTTACGCTACTTTAGCTGACGAGGTCGTGACGACTTTTGTTGCGCGCCATAGCGGCCGAAAGTTTACTCCAAACATCACCTTGCAGATCAGCTGGTGGGACATCACCTTCGTAAGCACGCAAGGCGAGCCACTTGCCATCGCTACTAGTGTAGACATGGCCGTCAGGAGTAGTCACCTTACTTATGATCCAGTGCGTTCCATTGGAGTCGCCGCTCGTTTCTACATGACCACCCGCAGCGCGGAGGTTAGCAATCATTTTCTGCAGTTCTGGTGTGGCGTTAGCTGCACCATATTCATTCTTAGCATCAGTCCAAACGTAACGCGCTCCATGGTAAGTGTCTTCGACGGGGGGCTGAGCGGGCTGTTCGATAACTTGAGGTTTCTGGTTAACGGAACGAATTTCTGCTACCTGGTGAGGGGCGCTGTTGTGGCTAAAGATACTACCTGCAAAGTGGTGGGCAATGTCGCCTACCGCTATGCCTGCAACACCGGCTACCGCAGCTACACCAAGGCGCAAACGGTTACGAACTGTGCTCTTGCCGGCGTGCGCCCCAATAAGCTCAGCACTTGTCCCTAGGATATGGCGGCTAGCAACGCTACCAATTCGAGACTGGACGTCTGCACGAACGACATCGCGTTGCGCTTCAGCCACCCGTCGGGCTTCGGCACTTTGGGACATACGAGCACCGAATAGGCCCTTGCCAATCGAGGTTACACCACGTACGCCAGCTGCGACGGCGGCCAGGGCCAGGCCACCCCCAACTGCGCCACCGACAAACGGCATTCCCACCGCGGTCAAGACAGCTACTGGTACACCAACAACTGCGCCCTTCTTAAGATTGCCCTTGATACGATCCCAGTTAGTGAAGTTCAGCTTCATGTTCTGCCAGAAGCCAGTTGCACCTGGGCCACCCCAGCTTGCCCACTTATCCATGAACTTACCGCGAAGATTGCGCTCATCAGTGGCAACCTTTTCGCCGTCTTCATTGCGTACCTTTTTATAACCGCCGGCTAATTCAATCTTCTTATCCGTCCACTCGTCGACGATAGCAATGGACTCGCCACGGCGCTTGTTGTTCAGGAATTTCCTGATCTCGGCGGCGGGCACACCGTATCCACGTAGCTGGCTTGCCATTGCGCCATATACCGCTTCTTGGTCTGTAACCCACTGCTCATGGGCTTTAGCTACCTTACTCTTAGTGTAACGAACAGTGAAGGTACTGCGGGCACGACGGGCAGCCTTGTCCGTAAAGATTGCACGGCTGGCATTTGCAAAAGCGGTTAGACCGGCAAATTCGTCGTAGTCAATCATCTCTTCCAGACGGTCAAAAAGCTCGCCTAGATTTTCAGGATCCTTATTGGCTTCGGGTTTGAGATCTCCCCCGTCTTCACCGACGAGACGACCCTTGTAAACGGTACCCTTACTGCGGTCAATAACGGGGTAGCCGTTCGCATCGAGCTCCGGCTTCTCTTGTTTGTCTTTGAAACGCTTCAGGCCGCTGAGAAGATCGCTACCATCTTCGTCATTACGGCGATGGCGGCCATGATATTCACTTTCAATAGCCAAAGGTTGGCGGTCATCCAAGTCTCCTTTGATCGCATCCTTGGCGTCATCAAAGAAGCCATCGTCGGGTTGGGGGCCTTCGATAGCGAGGGGCTGATGACCGGTGCCGGCCTCTATTGCAGGAACTTCATGTTCGTAGCCTTCGATAGCAGGCTGCTCACCATAATTGTGGCCAGCAGGTAAAGCGCGTACATCAACCACTTGTGGTACAATTTCGTGAAACTGGGGGTGCTGGGGGCCTTCGATAGCGAGTCGTGACATGGGATTTAATATCCTTTACTGTTAAACTTGTATGACTACATTGAATCATAAAGGTTACGATTTGTCAATTATAAAAACACATTTTTACATCGGACGCATACTTATACTCTAATGTATATGTTATGCTTGAAATAATGATTGTGTTGGGTATTGAGTCGAGTTGCGACGAGACGGCCGTCGGCATTGTGGCGGACGGTAAACGGCTGCTGGCGAACAAGGTGGCCAGCAGCATGGATTTGCACGCCCAGTACGGTGGTGTGGTGCCGGAAATTGCCGCTCGGAGCCATATTGAGGCGATCATTCCTGTTATTGAGGAGGCGTTGGCGACCGCCCGGTGCACCTGGGACGATATTGACGCGATTGCGGTCACGTACGGTGCAGGCCTGAACGGCAGCTTGTTAATTGGTGTGTTGGCGGCGCGCACACTGGCCATTGTGAAGAAAAAACCGTTATATGCAGTGAATCACGTCGAAGCGCATCTGTACGTCAACTTCCTTACCGAAAGCGCACTCGCGGAGTATGCCCTGCCCTCACGCCAGCCGGAGTTCCCTATGCTGGGGCTGATTGTCTCTGGCGGGCATAGCCAACTGGTGTTCTTTCGCAACCATTTTGATTACACGCTCTTGGGCCAAACGCACGATGATGCCATCGGCGAGGCGTTTGACAAAGTGGCGAAAATTTTAGGACTCCCCTACCCTGGCGGCGTACAGGTGAGCCGCTTGGCGGATACGGGCAATGCGCAGGCGTACTCTTTGCCTAAAGCTCGGATGAGCGGCAAGTACGACTTTAGTTTTTCGGGCCTCAAAACGGCGACGCTGCGCCTGGCTCAGGAGCTCGTGGGCAAAGACTATTCCCTGCCCTCCTATGAGTTGCCGGGGTTATTGAGCGATGCACAGAAAGCGGATATTGCGGCGAGCTTCCAACGAGTGGCGAACGAAACGGTAGTGGATAAAACGGTTATGGCTTTTGAGGAATTCCGCCCGACTTGCGTAATTATTGGCGGGGGCGTGGCTGCAAACACCGATTTGCGCCGCCAGCTTGGGCAGCGGCTTCCCTGCCCGCTCGCCTATGCCGATCTGAAGCTGTGCGGCGACAACGGAGCGATGATTGCTACACTGGGCTGCTACAAAGCGATGCTTGGCGCGCCGCAGGCCGATCCGTTCACGCTGGAAACGGCGCCTAACCTTTCGATGTAATTGTTCGAAAAATGTACTTGCAGTGCGAGGCAACTTGGCGTACTTTAGGCTGGCAAAAACAAAAACGCACCAAAAACACATATAAAAATAATGCAAACATATCCTTCGTGGATCGTTCTTTCCGCCAAAAATTAGTTGGGAATTTGTGTACCTGAAAATGCAGGTCTTTTAGAGTGGGCTTTCACAAGAAAAGCTCTGTTTGCGTTGGGAATTTAAGAAAAATGAATAGCGAAGCGGGCGAGCTGGAAGAAATTGGGTGGCCGTTATTGAGCCCGGCTACCCTGCTTTCGGTTTTCCGGACGCTGGCGGAAATCACCGTAGAGTGCTATGCTTATATCTGTTAATGACTAAAATTAAGGACGCGCCATGAAGCTACCGAAAGTGTACGAGCCC
>DATGEW010000091.1:0-5573 GCA_035309745.1 Saccharimonadales bacterium (SeqCode) | reverse complement strand
CCGCACCACCTCCGGATCGGCCAGCGGCGTAAATGTGTAGTACAACAATATCTTTTGCATATCAATATGGCATTATAAAGGGACTCGTGCACACAAGCAAAAGCCGTATTGACATCTTGATGTTATAAAAACTACATATTTTTATCTGTTTGTTTGACATAAGTGATATAATGGGAATTATTCACTAAGCTAACGGAAAGGGCGGCAATGACTGTAACAATTACCAACTCGAAGTGTGGTGGCATATCCGCCCGCGTGTCCTAACCAGTCACACCCGCGGCCCACTCTCTTCGATCACTGAGTATTATTGTTTTACTCTGAAGCCATAGGGATCCAGCATGGTATAAGGATGAACTATGAAAAAAACTAATTTCACGAAGCAGACCACGCAGCTCTTCTGGGAGCACATGTGGCGCTACCCGCATTATGTGATTGGGTTGCTCATTACCACACCTATTACTAATTTGGTGTACAACTTTTTGCCGGCGCTTATTTCGGCGCGGGTGCTGACTCGCTTGAGCCGTGGTGATTACGACCCGCACCAGTGGTGGCATGTGTTTGGGCGGGACCTTATCGCGTACGCCGCGCTTAACTTATTCGGTGGCGTTGTGATGTGGCGCATTGTCGACATTACTGACTGGGTACTCGAAGGAAAAGTTGAGCGCGACCTTGCGCGGCGCATCTATAGTCACTTATTAGAGCAAAGCGCCAATTTCCACGCCAATCACTTCGGCGGATCGCTCGTATCCCAATCCAATAAACTGCTTGGGGCGTATATCCGCTTTGCCGACACGGCCGTGTTCCAAGTATTGCCCTTGCTGTCGAGCGTCCTCTGGGCGACGCTGATTCTAATGGGGCGCGTGCCGCAATTCGCCTTCATACTACTTGGCTTTAGCGTCTTCTTTATAGTGACCTCAATTATCGTATCCAGCAGCGTACGCAAAGCGGGGGCGCTTCACGCTTCGGCCGAGAGCAAACAGACTGGCTACCTGGCCGACAGCGTGACCAATGTGATGGCTATCAAGAGCTTTGCAGGCGGCCAGTTCGAGAATATCGAATTCGCTAAACTCACCAGTAAGACAAGCAAGAACCTACTAAGCCTGATGCGCGTCACCCAGCGCCAGCAGGCATACTTTGGTATGGTCAATAATGCCATCGTGGCACTGTCGCTGGGTATGGCTGTTGTCGTAGTCAGCGTATTTCACAGTAACATCGGAACTATCTTCTTAATTTTGAACTATACGCTGCTTGTCACTGCACAGTTGTGGACATTTGGCACGTCGTCGCTCAAAACCTACAACCGGGCATACGGTGATGCCCAGGAGATGGTCGAAATTTTGAACACCCAGCCGGAAATTGTTGACCCAGCCAATCCGGAAGCACCGCGGATTAGCCAAGGTGCCATCAACTTTACGCACATGGACTTTACCCACGCCGACTCCCGGGAAGAAGAAACGCTCTTCAAGGATTTGAACCTGACAATTGCGCCGGGCGAGAAGATTGGACTGGTGGGTCACTCCGGCTCTGGTAAAACTACCCTCACCCGATTGCTGCTGCGGTTTAGTGATATAGACGGCGGCGAAATTACCATCGACGGCCAAAACATTGCCCACATCCGGCAGGATGACCTGCGCCGCTTTATCGCCTACGTGCCACAGGAACCGCTGCTGTTCCACCGCAGCATTCGTGAAAACATCGCCTACGGGCGGGCCGGCGCGAGCAATGCCGAGATAGAAACGGCGGCCCGCAAGGCCTATGCCCATGAGTTTATCGAGCGGCTGGCGCAAGGGTACGATACACTGGTTGGTGAACGCGGCGTCAAGCTGAGCGGCGGCCAGCGCCAGCGTATCGTGATCGCCCGTGCCATCTTAAAAGACGCACCCATTTTAGTGCTCGATGAAGCTACCAGCGCGCTCGACAGTGAAAGCGAAAAGCTTATCCAGGCTGCGTTATGGGAGCTCATGAAGGGCCGGACGGCCATTGTCATTGCCCACCGTTTGAGCACTATTCAAAAGATGGACCGCATTTTGGTGCTCGACCACGGACGCATTATCGAGCAAGGCTCACACGCCGAACTACTCAAACATAAAGGCACCTACGCTAAGCTTTGGGCGCACCAAAGCGGCGGGTTTATAGAGGATTAACATGAAAAACCACGTGGCGATTCGGGCATTTTTCAGCTATGCCAACCGCTACAAAGGCGCGTTCTGGCTCACCGCGGCAGTGTTTGCGATGTCCGATATCGTCATTACGGCCATTCCGTGGTTTATCGGTCAGCTGGCGCGTAGCTTAACCGTGCATCACGGGCACATCGTGTTGTGGACGGCAGTGCTTATCTTGGCCAGCGTCGGGCATGACATGCTGTGGCGCACCGGTGAGGTGCTGTTTCTAAAGCTCCTCACCTGGCGCGGCCACCGGTTTGACGACGAAATTTTCGCCGCCGTGGCGCAGCAGCCATACAGCTTTTTTGTCGATAAATTTACCGGCAAAATCAGCAGCTACGCCAACATGCTGGGCCGCGAATTCCGCGAACTGATGGACAATTTCCAGTACGAGTACGTCAACCTCATCGTGGCACTGCCGATCATTGCCGCGATCATGTTTAGCGTAAACATATACACCGGCATCGTGTTTGTCGTATCACTGCTCATAATGTTCGTGGTCGGCCAGAGGTTAGCGTACATCGCAGCCATGGCCGAGCGGAAAGAGACCGACGAAAAGTCGACCATCGACGGGTATGTAGTCGATGCTATTGCCAACTTCGTCAGCGTCAAAGCTTTTGGCAATGAACACCAGGAGTCAAAACGATTGTTCGGTAAACGGCATCGGCTTATCCGTGCGGCCGTTGCATCCGGCTGGAGAGATATTTGGTTTTGGGCCACGATGAGCTTCTTTGTGCGCTGGGTTATCTGGCCCGCTACACTGATTCTCAACGTCTCCCTGTATGTACACGGCCGGATCGGGTTGCCACAAATAACGACCTTTTTGGCGGCCATCGTACTGTTCTCGAGCTTCATTTGGGAGGTTATTTGGCACATTTCACAAATCAACATCAAGTTGGCCAGCGTCGAAGAGGCCTATCGCTACCTGTTTGGCGAACGCAATGTGTTTAAGGACCCGCCGCACTCCGCGGCCCAGCCCCTCACAGCCGACTCGTTCACAAAGTCGCTCGAACTGCGCGACTTGCGCTTCGCCTACCCCGACAAACCGGATGTGGAGATACTACACGGCATCAACCTGCGTATCCCCCAAGGCGAAAAAATCGGAATCGTCGGACCGAGCGGCGGCGGCAAATCGACGCTTTTAAAACTGCTGCTGGGCTATTATCCGGTCGACCCGCAAACATTGCTGCTGGATGGCCAGCCGACCGATAACTGCCGGTTAACCAACCTGACTGCCTACGTGCCCCAAGACACCGCGGTATTCCACCGCCCGATTCGCGAAAACATCGCCTATGGCCGGCCCGGTGCCAGCGAAGCCGAGATTGTCGCCGCCGCCAAACATGCCCAAGCCCACAGCTTTATCACTTCGCTCGATGCCGGCTACGACACGCTCGTGGGCGAGCGCGGCATTAAACTCAGCGGTGGCCAGCGCCAGCGCATTGCCATTGCACGTGCCATCTTAAAAGATGCGCCAATCCTTATGCTGGACGAAGCGACTTCGGCGCTGGACAGCGAGAGTGAAAAAGCAATTCAGGCCGCGTTGTGGGAGCTCATGAGCGGCCGGACGGCCATCGTCATTGCCCACCGGCTCAGTACCATCCAAAAAATGGACCGTATTATCGTGCTTGAGGCGGGCCGTATCACCGAGCAAGGGACGCATGAATCACTCCTGAAACAAAAAGGCACCTATGCGGCATTGTGGGCGCACCAAAGCGGCGGATTTATAAAAGAATAGCTGCCGAGCGGGTGATACAATAAGAGGCACATTTATGAAGACAACCGACTCCAAAGCGGTTAATATCGACCGCGTTACCATTGTTACGTTCTGGCGCGCGAGCCTGCGAAATAAACGGCTGTTCTGGCGGTCGCTCCTGTTTCCTTTGGGCACGGTCTGTTCCGGCACGCTCGCTCCGTTGTATATTGGAAAAATTTTGGCGTCGCTCGGACGGCCTGGCATCGATGCCACGCACTACGTGCCCTACTTTGTCGCGGCTGCCGGAGCCGGCTTTTTGGCGAACAGGATCGGCGTCACTGCCAACCTGGCCCTCCAGGCTCAAGCGATGCGTCACCTGCAACGGCGAGCATTCAACATGCTGCTTAATAGAAGTGTAGGATTTCACAACAATAATGTGGGTGGCAAACTGGTCTCCGATGCGATCGATTACCCGAACGGTTACGGCGTCCTCGTAAATGCCCTCTACACCCAGCTTGTTCCGCTCGCCATCACTCTGCTTACCGGCGTTGCCGTTATTTTCCTGGAGTCATGGATACTTGGCGTTGTCATCCTGCTGATGACCGTTATTTGTATTGGCAGCGGCGTATACGAAAGCCAGCGCCGTTCCAGCCTGCGTAAGGCGCGACTGGTCATCACTAAAAAGTTGACCGGACATCTGGCCGACAGCATCGTTAACGTACAAACCATAAAGACATTTGCCCACGAACCGCAGGAGTTGGCCCGGCACGATACCCATGCCGATAAACTCATGCATATGCGTTTACGGGACTGGGGCCGTGCCGGCATCAATGGCAGCTACCGTATTGGCGCGTTAGTCGTAACACAGCTGCTCTTCATTTTGGTGGTGATATGGTTGGTGCAGCGCGATCCGGGCCTACTGGGCATCGGCATCTTTGCTTTTTCGTTTACCATCACACTGAGCAACCGACTATTCGACCTTAACCAGATGATCCGGAATATAGAAGATGGTCTGCTGCTGGCCTCGCCCATGACCGAATATATGCTGCAAACACCCGAGATTACCGACCGCCCCGGCGCTGGCGCGCTCAACGTTAGCAAAGGCGAAATCGCCCTCCAAAATGTACGCTTTCGCTATCAAGACGGGAACACCGACCAAACCGTGTTCAGCGGGTTAGAACTCCGGATTGCTCCCGGCGAAAAAGTTGGGCTGGTGGGGCCGAGCGGGGGTGGCAAATCGACCCTCACCCGTCTGCTGCTGCGGTTTGAAGACATCGAGAGTGGCCGTATCTGTATTGACGGCCAGGATATCAGCGAGGTAACGCAAGCAAGCCTGCGCAAAGCCATTTCGTACGTGCCGCAGGAACCGCTGCTGTTCCACCGGCCAGTGAGTGAAAACATCGCCTACGGCCAGGCGCATGCCGATCTCGCAGCCATCGCCAAGGCAGCCAGGGCCGCCCATGCCGACGAGTTCATTCGCGACCTGCCCAAAGGCTACGACACGGTGGTGGGCGAGCGGGGCGTCAAGCTCAGCGGCGGCCAGCGCCAGCGCATTGCCATTGCACGTGCCATCTTAAAAGATGCGCCAATCCTGGTGCTCGATGAAGCTACCAGCGCGCTCGACAGCGAGAGCGAAGTACTCATTCAGGATGCGTTATGGAAACTCATGGAACACCGCACGGCTATTGTCATCGCTCACCGTCTCAGCACCATCCAAA
>DATGEW010000090.1:0-10307 GCA_035309745.1 Saccharimonadales bacterium (SeqCode) | reverse complement strand
TCGTTTGTCGCCTTTTTTAGCCATATACTAAGAACCTTTTATTCAACAATCTAACCAATTTTAACAGATGGACGAGCTATTGTAAACACTTTAGAAGGTAAATTCCAGCTGCGACAATACCCATATAAGCCATAGCAGGCCGACCACGCCTAGACAAGCAACTCCAATACTCCCGATGATGTAAGAGCGGAGCCATAGCGGCAGACTGCTAAATCGCCGTCGCCGGAACCAACCTAGATACAGCATCGTGCTCATACCGCCTACGGCTGCCGCAAGGCCTATGGGTATCAGCAGGGTGCCTAGGTTTAGGTTACTGAGCATGATCCGAAATGCTGTAAAAGCGCCGATGACAGTTGCCAGATCTAACGCCAAAAGCATGATGTATAAAAGGAAACGGACAAAACGCATATGCTTACTATAAAAAATAGCGCCTTACGAGTAAAGCGCCTTAAGCAAACTACTGGAGCCGTCTTCGGGATTTGAACCCGAGACCCCTTCCTTACCATGGAAGTGCTCTACCACTGAGCTAAGACGGCAAATCAGAGATAGTGTAGCGTTTTTCGACTGTTTTCACAAGAGCGGACAGTCCAATTACGGTACGAAGCAGGCACGCTACTACGAACTTATTGAGGGCCAACGCACCGTAATTATAACTGAGTCTTCAGCAACTTCCCAGCGATGGTCTACACCTAGTCCCCACATAACATAATCACCTTGCTTAGAAAGCGTATATTTTTTGTCACGAAATTCAAAAACTACTTTGCCGGATATTAATATTGCAATCGCTGTTCGTTTTTCACCCGTCACCCATTCTTCGCGTTTTTCTCCTTGCTTGTGAACAGCCCATTTAATCTCGACATCGTCGCTATGGCGGATGTTCTCGTCTGGAATAAAATGACCGACTATCCAGTGTCTAGTCAGCTGGCCATCAATTTGCGCATTGCCGGTATGTATATTATTCATGATGCTTATGTTTGGTGCAGCATACTGTACGAAGTAGGAACCGCATTACGTTGTTGTTAATGGCTGGAGATGTAGGAAAATGCTTTTCCATAATTCTTTGGCTGTTGAAATTATCAAGCTTTCGGACTGCGCATCTGCAAGCTTTTCTAGTTCACTTTTCTTAAACCACTTCACTTCAGAAACCTCATTTGCCTCTAACTTTAACTGTTCAGTAATTTTGCTAGGTACTACAGCGTAAAACAAACCGAATTCACGTACCTTACCATCAGTGTGCTCATTGTAAACTTCTTGGTGTAAAAAGATTGGTGAAATATCCGAAGTTGAAAGTCCTAGCTCTTCTTTAGCCTCTCGCATGACGGCTATACTAAAATTTTCACCTTCATCAACCTTACCAGAAACAGACGGACCCCAAACTCCAGCATCGGTACTCATATAAGGAGCCCGCCTAGCCATGAGTATTTCACCCCGCTCATTTAAAAGCCAAAGGATGGCGACTTTCATAGAACTATTATATCAAAAGAACGTCAGATGGTTCCGACGCTCTTAATCCTTTACAGATCTGGTGCAGGGAGAGGGATTCGAACCCCCGAAGGCTGAGCCAGATGATTTACAGTCACCCGTGTTTGACCGCTTCACTATCCCTGCACGTAGGCGTTATTTTAGCATTTTAACACCGATAATAAAAGAACTGGAGCCGCCTGTCGGATTCGAACCGACAACCTTCACTTTACAAAAGTGTTGCTCTACCATTGAGCTAAGGCGGCGTATTACTATTCTTTAGGTATTTGGCCGTCCGCCATGCGCGTCCTTTACCTCTGTTAAGGTTCCGAAAGGTTGAGGTTAAAGCATGACAATTTGGGCATATAAGTCGTAAATTGCTTTCAAAGTTATGTTCGGCGTTGCCATCGATATGGTCAATCTCAAGCGGAACTGCACCTGTCGTTTCATTAACTTTGTCCCACCCGCAAACACTGCATGCTTTGCCATATTTTTGTAAAAGATATCTTCGTACGTGACCAGAGATATTTTTGGCGCGAATTCCTCGCCCGCCTGAGACTTCGCCACGCTTCCACTTTTCGATATACGATTTGTATTCATAATCGGCCTGGCATTTGTTAGAACAATATTGATTTCTCGTGCTGGTAATTTTATTACAGTTGTTGCAAATCACTGGCTGAGTGTACACTGAACTGCCTATTTGTAAAAGAGCGACCGATTAGCACTTACAGAGATAAAGTGTACCAAAATTGCCCTGTTTATACAACGACACGTTTGGCGGGGCGGATCATGCGTTTGGACTTGCCGGACGGCACGATCAGCTTGTGGACTTTTTGTTCGATCATGTCGGCTTCGGCCTGCATACCGCGGTCGAGATAGGCTTTTTGCAGCAGTTGGTACGTTTCTTTGTTCGGTTCGAGGTCGGCGGCCTTTTCGAGCGACTGGAACATCAGCTTTTCGTTGCCAAGCTTTTCCTGCACCTTGGCGTAGGCCACGTGACGGGCGGCCAAGCTGTCTTCCAGCTTGAGGGCTTGCTCGAAAGCGATGGCGGCTTTCTCGTAATTTTCGGTTTCATAATAAATAAGCCCTAAGTTGTGCAAACTTGAAGGGCTGGCTTCGATGGAGCTGGCGATTTCGAAACAGTCGATGGCATCGCGGTACTCTTTTTGCTTGGCGTATAAAATGCCGAGGCGGTTGTAGGCGGCTGCATTACGCTCATCGATTTTTAATATGGTGAGCAGCGCTTTCTCGGCGCGTAGTAAGCGGTTTTCGCGCATGCCTTGGTGGGCGATGTCCCACAGCTTACCCATGCGGTCGCCGATTTTGCGACTGGCGCCGAGGAGTTCGTCGTCATGCACCTTCGTGTTGTGAAAGGCTAGTAGTCCAAAGACACCAACAATCGCTATCTCAAACATATGATTACTAAGTATAGTGTCGCTTGCCCTACAATTGCAAGAACAAATTACTTAAGGTTAGCTTGGTATTCGCGCTGTGCTCCAACGCCTCGCGGGCATGCAGCGCCGCCACGCGGATACGATGCCATTGCTTTATCTGAGGAGTGTTCTGCTTGCCGGCTGCGGTGCTGAGCCCGGCACTGGCAATACGCTCCAGCGCCTCAAGCACGGCGTGAGCCTGCTCTTTTTGCTTGCCGAGCGAATCTACGAGTGCCAGGCGCTCGAACGCGCCCTTTTGCAAGATTTCTTTCGCCAGGGCCACGCTGGCAAGCAGCGGATGTGCTTCGTCGCCCTCCAGCAGCGCGGAAAGCAGCCCGGGCAGCCCGGCGCTCAAAAAATAGGCCTGACGGCGGGTTTGTTCGTCTTTGTTGGATGCTTGCAGGAGTGCCTGGAGTTGCGCTTCGGTAGGTTCGTGCACGGTAATGGTTTGCAACCGTGACAAAATGGTGGGCAGCAGCGCCCGTGGGCTGGCCACGGTGAGCACCATAAGTGTGTCGGCAGGCGGCTCCTCAAGCAGCTTAAGATAGGCATTCTGCGCTTCGGTGGTAAGGTGCTGGGCATGCTCCACCAGCACCGCCCGGCGGTAGGGCGCATCCCCGATGGTTTTGAGCTGTAAGAACCGTTGCAGCTCGCGGATGGCCTCGATGGAAATGCTCGCGCCCTCACGCATAACGCGCCGGAAATGCGGATAGTTGGCGAGTGCAGCAGGCTCCAGACCGAGCACAGCAGCGATAATTGTCTCGGCCAATGCGGTTTTGCCGATGCCGTCGGCCCCGCACAGCAATACCGCCTGCGCAGGATTTGCTACAAAATGTTCGACCTGCGCGCGGGTGGTGTCGTGCAAGATAAGTTTATCCAGCACGGAGGAGCTCCATAAATTCCGGTGGCAGCGGTGCGCTGAATGTCTTGCGCTCGCCACCCGGAAGAGTAATTTCCAAGCTGTGGGCATGCAGATATAGCCGGTCGCCAAATGTGCCGCTGCCGTACAATGGGTCGCCTACGATGGGATGCCCGATTTTTTGCAGGTGCACGCGCAGCTGGTGGGTGCGGCCGGTTTCGGGTTTGAGTTCCAGCAGGCTGCAATGGCCATGCGTTTCCAGCACACGGTAATGAGTGACCGCCGCCTTGCCGTTCACGCCCACGCGAAACGTAGCAGGCGCTTTGGGGTTGCGCTCAATCGGCATGTCGATAACCGCCTCCGGCTCTTTCGGGTGCCCTTCTACAATGGCCAGGTAGGTCTTTTTTACCTTGCGCTGCGCGAATTGCTTTTGCAGCGCGCTGAGCGCGGCCTGATTCTTGGCGCCGATAATCACCCCGCTCGTGGCTCGGTCCAGCCGATGTACCACCCCCGCTCGTTCTCCGGTAAGCCCTTGTGCGTGCTGGCGTAAAAAGCTGGCTACGGTTGCCTCAGTGTTAAACTCGCCTTGGGTGTGGGTAAGCACGCCGGCGGGCTTATTCAGCACGACACAGTTTTCGTCTTCGTACAATACGGGCAGGTCGATGTACGGGATGGCGTCCAGCTGCGACTCGTCGTACTGGATGTGCACACGGTCGCCGGGCCGGAGCTTGTGCCCAGCCTTGACAGCCACGTCGTTAACCAACACATTTCCTTGGTCTATAAGTTTGGCGGCAAACGCCCGGCTGAGCCGCGGCATACACTGCACGACAAACGTATCCAGGCGCGGCGCTTTTTCGGTTTCGGGTACGGAAATAGTCATCACGGACGCAGGCCGACCGCGCGTTGGGCGCGAAGTAAGGTGGCGTTGGCGGTGTCGTTCATGAGCTTCTCGCTGGCTTCGAGTTTGGCGAGCATGGTTTGGTCGTCAACGTTTGCAAGCTTGGCCTGGAAGTCGCGCAAAAAGTTCGCCACGACGTCGGCAACAGCTTTTTTGAGGTCGCCATAGCTGGTTTTGCCTTCCCAATCGGCGTTGACATCGGCTTGCTCACGGCCCGATAGTAGCGCCATGATTTGCAGCAGGTTGGTCACGCCCGGCCGCTCACGGCTGTCGTATTTGATCTCGCCCAAGCTGTCGGTGGTGGCGCTCATAATTTTTTTGTGCGCCGCTTCGGGCGTGTCGTTCATAAAGATGACGCCGCGGCCGGTTTCGTCGCTCTTGCTCATCTTTTTAAGCGGGTCTTGCAAATCTTTGATGCGCAGCCCTTGGTCTTTGCCGAAAAATTCGTGTTGTTTGGGCACAGGTAGCGGCACGGTAAAGAGCTTGCCAAACTGGTTGTTCATGCGCTCGGCAATATCGCGCGTAAATTCGAGGTGCTGCGTTTGGTCGTCGCCCACCGGCACATACTGCGCCCCGTACAGCAATATGTCGGCGGCCATCAGCACGGGATAGTTGAACAGCCCAACGCTAATACGGTCTTCGCTGAGTTTGCCCGACTTATCTTTGAATTGTGTCATGCGGCTCATCTCGCCGAAGCCAGTGAAGCAGTCTAAAATCCAGGTGAGCTCGCTGTGGGCCGGAATATAGCTTTGCCTATATATATGCACATCGGGGTGGTCGAGCGGCAGCCCTGCCGCCGCGAACACGCGCAGCGCCTGCATGATGCCGGCCTGCAGTTTGCTGTGGTCGATGGGCGTAGTAAAGCTATGCAGGTCTGGAATGAACAGGTTTACCTGATACTCGTCCGCTCGCCGCCTGGCCATATCTACGATGGGCAGCAACGCACCAAGGTAGTTGCCGATAGTAAGGTCGTTGTTGGCGCGGATGCCGGTTAAAATGACTGGTTTCATGGTATTAGTATCCTGTATTTGGGGTTGTTGTTCAAGTAAGGTCTGCGCTTGCTGCGACCAGTCCTTTTATCTTGGCCAGCTCAGCTACGCCGTACAGGCCTTCTGCGTGTGGCATATTGAGGTCTACGACACTGGGCGTATCACTTGCTTCCATCATGATGCCAGCTGGCGAGTAGCCCGCTTGGGCAAGCGTAAGGACGTGATCTCGGGCTTTCAGTTGCGCGGTTACCGATTTACCATTTTGCGGATCGTGCGCCCGCATGCTGCCGTGGGCACAGTCGACGATCATCTGCCCATCGGTGAGGTCGAGCGCCCGCAAGTATTCTTTTTCCCAAGCATGCGGTGTCAATGCGTTTGTGCCGCCCCGGTAAAGAAGTACGGCCGCCCCGCCAACTCCTTCGCGTAGGCTGCGGATACGATTAACGCGCCCGAGTGCCTCTCCCAAATCGCCCTCCAGATTATTTTTTACACCCACGGGCAGTTCATAGCAGCGCGCTACAGTTTCAAGCAGTGTATCGTCACCGCTGTTGCGCGCGCCGACCCACCCAAAAGACACTGCCCGGCTATAACGCTCAGCATGTCCGGCATACCCCAGTTCCATGACAGCATTAGCAAACTGTTTTGCCTGGTGGGTGACAATTTCATGTGCCCGGCCTACTTCTCGGGGAGTCGACTCCATGCCGTGCCAGTCTTGTGGTTTACTCCGTGGCTTCCAGGTATTTAATCGTTGCCCGGTTACGAGGCCGGTCGTGCGGTCTTCGAGTTCGCGAAGCTCCGAAGCTTCCTGTATGAGTGACGGCAAGCTGTCGGTCAGGGCGCATGCACCCATTATCGCCAGTAGGCCCCGGTTTGGGTGGCGTAAAACCTCGCTGCCCTTTAGTCGCGTTTGGCGGATATTAACTCCGTGGAAACCCCGGAGGGGATGGGCGCTATGCAAATGTGACGTTGTAGGGTGTTCTGGTGCGTATGTCATCTATCTTCTCCTATAAAATAAAAAACCGCCGGGTGGCGGTCTCTTCTATATTTTTGCTGGTGCTGTTTCTTAGGCAAACACACGGAACAAACCGCCACGAGAAGTGCCGGTAAACCAGAAGCTGGAGCTTGCGCGGTGGTTTTTACTGTTCATATCTTGAAGAATATAACACAGCTTCGCCGCCAGATGCAACTTTTTGGAGCTGGCAAACAAAGAACGCTTCGATTTGCGGGCTGGGAGCAAGGCGCATGCAGCCTTGCAGGTCGTTACGGAATGGCTTGTCGTTCCAACCCTGCAGCGCGGGAATGCGGCTAGGTAGCTTTACGCTGTATGGCTCGATAGCAGCGTTGGGATGGGTGCGCAGCAAGTAGTCTACCACTGCTTCATTCTCTTCCGGCGCCATCGTGCAGGTGCTGTATACGAGCGTACCACCCGGTTTCAAAAGTTGCCAGGCTTGCGTGAGGAGGCGTTTTTGGAGTTGCTGCAGGCGTTTGATGTGGGCGACCGACCACGTGGCAAAGTCTTTGTCTTGGTCGTAACGCATGAGTCCTTCGCCGCTACATGGCGCATCAAGCAGAATTTTATCAAACTGCTGGCCGTCGAGCTTGCGGGCGAGCTGCGTGGCGTCGAACAACGTCACCTGCGCCGGCTGAACGCCGAGCCGGGCAAAGTTAGCCCGCAGTTTGGCCAGGCGTGCGCGGGAGTTGTCGTTGGCCCACAGCTCAGCTTGGTTATGTGTAAGCGCCGTGATGTGACTGCTTTTGCCACCCGGCGCCGCACACACATCCAAAATTCGTTCGCCCGGCTGCGGATCAAGCGCCAACACCGGCAGCCAGCTCGCCGCATTCTGGATAAATGCAGCGCCGCTGGCTATCACCTCGCTGTCGCGCACCGTTTCGAGCCCGCTACTCACGCTGTAACAATTTTCCGCCCACGCAAACGGCTCACCCTGCCAGCCGACTTCCTGCAATTTTATGAGCGTTGCTGCGGGCGGTGCAACCAGCGGATTTAAGCGTACACTCTGATGGCGGGGCATATCCAGCAAGGCCCGCGTTTCATCTATGCCCAGACCGCCGAGTGCTTGCATACTCCGTGTCAGCCATATTTCGCGTTTGGCAGTGGTCTTTTGTGCTGCACTTTCCTTCATATATATCATCATACAAAAAGAGATGCCTGCCGGGCATCTCTTTTTGGGGTTCTTGTGTTTTAGCGCTTGGTGAACTGGCGCTGTTTACGGGCGCCCTTCAGGCCAAACTTCTTGCGTTCGCGTTCACGTGAGTCGCGGCTCAGCTGCGATGCACGCTTCAGCGTACTCTTAAGGTCCTCGTTCATTGCTACCAGCGCTTTGGCGATGCCCAGGCGAATCGCTTCGACCTGGCCGGCGTGGCCGCCGCCATCTACCCGTGCGGTGATATCGAACTTGTTTTCTTGGTCGAGCGTCGTAAATGGCTTGCCAAGTTTGGTGAGCAGCAGTTGGCTGCCGGCAAAGTATTCTTCGGCCGGCTTACCGTTAATAGTAATACTGCCTTTACCACCTTGCAGGCGGACACGGGCTGTGGCGCTTTTGCGGCGTCCGAGCGCGTAAAAGTAATTGTGTGCAGCCATGATTACTTACCTTCCTTCACCGAAATGATTTCCGGCTTTTGTGCTTCGTGATTGTGCTCAGCACCAGCGTACACCTTCAGACGTTCCAGCCGGGCATCGCGCAGGCGATTCACCGGCAGCATGCCGCGAATGGCGTGCGTGATTGCCGAAGTGGGGTCTTTTTCCATTTGCTCGCGCATCGTCAGCTCGGTAAGGCCGCCCGGGAAACCGCTGTGGCGGTAGTACATCTTGGTGTCCATTTTGGTACCGCTTACTTGGACGTTTGCAGCATTGATGACAATGACGTAATCTCCGGTGTCGATGTGGTGCGTAAACATCGGCTTGCCTTTGCCGGTAAGCAGTGTGGCGGCTTTGGTTGCGACACGGCCGAGCGGTGCTTCGCTAGCGTCGATGACGTACCACTTGCGGGTAACATCGCTGGGTTTAGCGCTGTACGTTTTCATTATTTGGTCTCCTTTGCGGGAGTTTTCTTAGTGGCAGGTTTCGCTGCTTTGGCTTCGGCCGGCTTTTGGGCACCTGCCTTTGCAGCAACTTTGGCGACCGGCGCTTCTTTCAGATCGTCCACAAAGCTGACACGGGCGAGCTGGGCGTTGTCGCCGCGGCGCAGACGTGTCTTCTTGATGCGTAAGTGGCCGCTCACGCGACCCTTAAGCTTGGGAGCGATCTCGTCAACCAGTTTGTGGGCGCTTTCGACCGTTTGGAGGTCGGAAATAACCTGACGGCGGTTGTGCAAGTCGCCTTTCTTTGCCTTGGTAATGAGTTTTTCAACGTAGGGCACCACTTCTTTGGCCTTGGGAAGAGTCGTCTCGATAGATTCGTATTTGACGAGCGAATCGGCGAGGCCCTTCACCAGCGCGTTCCGTTGATCGCGCTCGCGGTGCAATTTGCGGCCTTGATATCCGTGACGATGCATCTTACAGCTCCAACTCCGCTAATTTTTCTTTCACTTCGTCGAGCGCTTTGCTGCCAAAGCCCTTCAGGTCGCGCAGCTCGGCATCGCTTAAGGCAAACAAATCCTTAATGGTGTGGATGTCGTTGTTTACCAGTGCGTTTGTTGTCCGAGCGCTCAGGTTGAGGTCTTCGATGGGGGTGTTGAGGGCGGCAGGTTCGTCGCCGCTGTCGTCACCCAAACGGGTGGCAACCACCGATGAGCCGCCAGCCAATGCTTCGCCATTTTCCACGCGGGTCTTGCCGGCCAGCGCAGTGTATTGGTTGACCAAGATGGCAGCAGCCTCTTCGAAAGCGTCGCGCGGGGTGATCGAGCCGTCGGTTTCTACGGTAAGCAATAGCTTGTCGAGGTCGGTCATTTGGCCGACGCGGGTGTTTTCTACCTTGTAGCGAACGCGCAGCACCGGGCTGAAAATGGCGTCCAGAGCAACGTAGTCGCTCGCCTTTTTGGCAGTGCCCTCTTCGACCGTACGGTAGCCGCGGCCGGTTTCAACAACGAGGTCCACCACAAACTTAGCCTTGTCGTCGTCGAGCGTGGCAATAACGTGGTCGGGGTTCACTACCTCGACATCGGCGTTCACCTGAATGTCTTTGGCGGTGACGACGCCCTTGCCCTGCTTCACGATGCGCACTTGTTGCGGTTCGTCGCCGTATACGCGGAAGCGGACACCCTTCAAGTTCAGCATGATGTCAACGACATCTTCCTTTACACCCTTTACAGTAGTGAATTCGTGGGTTACACCTTCGATCTTAAAGCTGGTAACCGATGCGCCGGCAATGCTGCTGAGGAGCACCCGGCGAAGCGAGTTGCCCAAAGTCATGCCGTAGCCGCTGTGCAGCGGTTCGATGACAAATGTGCTGCTTGTGGCACTGTGGTCATCTACTTGCACTAACCCTGGTGTGTGAATTGTTTTTGACATATTCTGCACTGCCTCCTTAGCGTGAGTAGTATTCTACAATTAATTGTTCGTTGATGTCGGGTTCAGCGTCTTCTCGAGTGGGCGCGCCGGTAATCTTCAGGCTCACCTTTTTGCGGTCAACTTTCAGCCAGTCAGGAGTGGTCGAAGGAGCGGGGCTCACATCGTCCAGTTTCTTGAAGTATTCGGTTGCTTTGCTGTGC
>DATGEW010000089.1:0-5359 GCA_035309745.1 Saccharimonadales bacterium (SeqCode) | reverse complement strand
GGTAGACATGACCATGTAGCACGCCCTAAAACCAATAACGAGCCTCCTGCTTCGGGGCTCGTTATTTTTATTTAGAGATTTAGGACTACGCTTTGGCCTTCTTCGGCTTTTTGATTTCTTTTTTGGGTGATTTGCCTTTGGACATGATGACTCCTTCTATTTTTATGCCGGATAGGGGCATGTTTTGGTGACGGTGCGCAGTTGCAGTGGCTGGTTGCTGAGCACAAATGCGTGCCGCGCCCAGTATGCTTTGCTTTCGGCAATTTCCTGTTCGCTGCCAGGCAGCGGTGGGCAGAGACGGCCGATCCAGGCGTTGCGCAGCTCGTACACGTCTTTTTTGGTGTCGAGTTCCAGTACAAGCGTGAGGTAGGGCGTCGCCAGCGGCTCGCCGTTTTTTATGAACCGGGTAAATATGTTGTCGTGCACCAGCTGAGCGTAAAAAACAGAGTCGGTTTCGCCGGTGCTCACCACAAAATCGTACCCAATAGTGCGCCCCATGTCGCATTCTATGCTGAGGCTGCTCCCCGTTAGCGTCGTTTGCGGCAGCACCTCGGCAATTAACCTGAGCAAATGAGGCTGGGCAGCAATATGCTTCGCGGCATCAGAATAAATGAGGTCTACATACACTTGCTTGCCATTTTGTGTGCGCCCCACAGGATGCTTCATTACCTGGTACCTGCCCTCATCATTTATAGTATACGCGCTCGGCGGCCATACACCTAACCGACCGACACTACCCTGCATGAGTGGTGTCGCCAACGGACCGTTAGAAGGCGTTTCATTGACGAATGACTGATTAATATGGTATAATTTAAATAATGTCAGGTACCGAACTTGGTGGTAAAACGCTGGTTGTCGCCCATGCCCTGCACCCGCTGGAGGAGGGCCGATTTCCTGGTGAGAATTTTCGCTCACATCTCGACACAGCGGCAGATGTGTTTAGCTAAACCGCCGATACAACAATATATGTCCCAGGGAGTTGGCACAGAGGCGACGAGGTATCGCTGGCTGATGCCGGCACCACATATCTTGAACAACGCGGTATCCCGCGCGAGCGGCTACGCGGCACCGACTGGAATGATCTGTTTAGACCCGAACAGGGAGTATATTGTGGCGCGGATGAGGCTGAAGTTGCGGTGCGTGGCCTCAGAGTGCTCAGAGCGACCAGGCTTGTTGCCGTCTGTTCTCCTGGACAAGTCGCACGTCTTTCGCAGCATTACGAAGGGTTTCAGGAAAAATATCGAAATGCTGCTGAGCGTGCTGAAGTAGCTTTTCTGCCGGTAGGCACCGATCAGATGCACGGTGGCATAACTGAGAAAGTGCTGACTGCTTACACGCGGTTCGACCCGCGATGGGACCGCACACCCCTGCCGGCTCTGATTCGGTTTTCGCGCCGCCCCCGTTCGAATCCTGCCCGCTAGTCCTGGCCTTGCAGAGTGGGCATTCTATAGCGAGGGTTAACGCTGCTGGAAGCCACCCCGGAAGTTATTGCCGCCTTCTCTTGAACGATCTTCACGCGGTCGGGCTACGCTTACCACAATGACGCGGCCTTCAAACTCTTTACCGTCCAGTGCGTTAATTGCTGCTTGCGCCGCCACCTGGTCCTCCATTTCTACAAAACCAAATCCTTTGGCTTGGTTTGTATCGCGGTCCATAATGACCTGTGCACTTACCACCTTGCCGTACTGCGCAAAGAGGGCTTGCAGACTGTCGTTCGTCGTGTCGAAGGATAGTTTCCCTACAAATAATTTAATAGCCATAATAAAAAGCCTTTCTGTAAGCTGATATTTTTGTGCGAGATAGCTCTTCGCTATAGCCGAGAATAGAATGGCTTGCTAAAGCGCACGATATAGAAGGTATAGAATAGAATAACTTGCCTATATATTGTAGCATCTCTTGGACTTATGCGCCATGCCAGTTGGGCGACGCAAGAAGCGGTGCGAGAATTAATTCAGCTCGTCTCTTTTAAACTGGTGGTAGCTGATTCTTTGGGAAGATACCGTAACAACGAATTAACCGATTTGCTGAGAGTAAATTCATGTATAGCGGCCCGGCGCTCCTTAGTCGTTGACAGTCCCAGTGCTATCGCTTCGCGTATTGCGGTAATTAAGGCCTGAGGGTTACGCTCCTCAACGAGCGTGAGCAACCCACAATTAGTCTCGGGCAGTCCCCCCAGGCTGCTTGCAATCACGCGGCATCCGCTATGCTGCGCCTCAACCGAAAGCATCCCGAACGGTTCAGCGAATACAGAAGGCATTAATAGGATATCGGTCTTTGCGAGCAGCTTAGCCATAGAGGCTACCGTTTTCCGTGGATCTAGGAGCGTTGCATATTTGTAGCCTTTGAGCATTTGTGCAATCGTACGCCCCTCTTCGACATGCTGTCCGGCCATGACAATGCTCATATGCACATCGAGTGTCCCCATCTCATACTGATGCATCATTTCGAGTATGGTGTAGATGCCTTTTTCGGGATGGAGTCTGCCCGCATACAAAACCCTGACCTTTTTTCCCGGCTTCGACCGCCGAACATTTCCATATACGGGATCGGCAAACGGCATCACCACATCGATAGTGTTGCTCGGTATCTTTAAGTACAGAGCCCACTGCTGTGCGTTATAGACGCTGGTAGCAATGATGGTTTTTCCCTCGGCATCCTTCTTTCGCTCGCGTTGTTCAACTTTTGACGGAACGGCGCAGTGCAGAATGATCGCCGCCTTATGTCGCGTGGGCACATCGTATGCCCGATTGATAAAAACAACCGTGCCGAGCAGACCGCTAATCTCCTCTTTATGGGCTAAGCCCACAAACGGGATATCGGGGAAATCCCGGCGGCTTTGTATAACTGCGGGGCCTACGATGGCCACCTGAACATCAATGCCCCTTCGTACGAGTTCGCGCACCTGGCCCGCGGTAAACGTCTCCGATCCGCCCGTGCCCGCCAGAATAGGCTCGCCGGAGGGCCATACAAATGAAATCATGTATAAACTCCTTTAGTTGTAAAGCGCTAAAGGATAAGAGTAGGCAAATTTTCGAGAAATGATTCCTAAAATGATCTAGCTAATATAATTATACCATAGATTTTATATAATTCAAACTTGGCAAATGTCCGGCCGCACACGGTTGCTGCAGCAACCGTGGCTCAGGTAAGATACATGTATGGTCAAAGTAGCGATAGCCGGCGGCACGGCGCACAACTTGCCGGCAGATTTGCGCAAAGCACTTACCGCCGCACCGAAAGCCCGCACGGCGTGGCAAAGTCTTACGCCGCTGGCGCGCAACGAGTGGATTTGTTGGAGCATTACAGTCAAACAGTCTGCGACACGCAAGCATCACATCGAGCGGACTATCGCAGAATTACAGGAAGGAAAACGCCGGCCCTGTTGTTGGATCGGCTGCATCCATCGCTCAGATAAATCGGTAAGCCCCTCGGTACAGTGGGTACTCGGCAGGCGGTCCCGCTAAAGGCAGCGCCAAGCTGCTTTACGCTTCGACCACGATAAAAGCGAGCGGTTCTGCTTGATCTTTAGGCTACAATTGCCCTCGTCTTTTTAGTAAGAGCGAGCCGAGCGCATTAAACGGCACCCATAGGTACGGTGACCTGGTCCATATTTGGTCTGAGTTATTATCAAAATCCGTTGGCAAACCCGCCGGTACAACCGCACTCATGCCAAGCTTGGCTGCCTGTCTAACAACTCTACGGATGTGATGTGCCTGAGCGACCATTATTGCCCGATTGAGGCCATTCTCTTTCATGTATTGTTGCGCTTCGACTAATGTTCCCCAAGTCCCCACACCTTGAGCCTTAATATTAGTAACTGCGCCTTCAACTACGTGCGCCATATGAGCGTCCCCATCGGGAAGCGTGTCAACCAAAGTGCGGTCGGCAATCATAGGGCGCCCATCTGCATGTTGCTGCATAAAGCCTGCCAGCTGATAGTTGACACTGCCCGTATCCGTGCTCGTGCCGAAAGAATGACCAATGATGCAGTCTGCTGTTGCGATATCACCTTGCGCTTCATATGTTTTCATACCATAAAAATACCACAAAGCGGTATTTTTATGGTGCTTATATTTGGTCCCCGATAGAGGAAGTTGTAACCGCGATTAAACACGACCTAGCAGGTGTGCCGTGCTATAGTGCTATACTTACAGATGTAAAAGACGTATACGGGACTGAATTGACCCAGAGGCGTCTTTTCTTTTTGAAGAGGGTTTGCTAGTATCTCGGTAGATAAGACCCGCGCGTTACTGTACTGTATCAATCGGGTCTTTTCTTTTTTGGGCGTCTTACCGCTGGCCTTTTAATCGGTTCTGGCGTTCGGCAAGGGTATCTTCGTTAAGCCGCTGGGGACTACCGTTAGGGGGTATACCAAACAAAAAAGACTTCCGAAGAAGTCTTTTAAAAAGAAGGTTCAGAACCTGTGCATTACAGCACTGCCGAGCCTTCAATACCCTGTATTTTAACATGGACTATTTAGTTAATTCAACTATGACCTTGTTTTTGTCGATGAGAATGAGTCTCTTTATGGGTTTCGTGTAGCTAAAATGCTGCTCGACCTCGTTGCGTATCTTAGCCATGTGCATTTTTGATCTGCGCGCATCGAAGATTACGTTGGCTGATTGTTTGGCGGCAGCCTTTATTTGGTGCTGGACGTTGTATTTTCCGCCACCTGTGGGGCTTTTAAGCTCCCATCTGACGCCCTTTATAAGAAAATCGGGCGTCTTCTGATTCGAACGTAAGATGAACTCGACATCGGCCTTGAAATAGTCGGCGAGTAGCGTGGCTGCGGTGAGCTCATAACGGGCGGGAGCAGGTTTCAAATCAACAGGGATAATAACGCGGTATTTTGCCATGTGCGGATAATTATAGCAAAACAAAAAGACCTCCGAAGAAGTCTTTCTAAGCATAAGCTTTTTGGCTCCGGGGACTGGATTCGAACCAGCGACCTAGTGGTTAACAGCCACCCGCTCTACCGCTGAGCTACCCCGGATTATAGATGAGATGCGCCATCTTACGAGGGCCTCTCTCACCTGATAGTTGAAAGTACGTCGCGTCACTACCCTCCGAAGAGGCGCGCGAATGAGCTGATTATAACCGATAGTATGGTGGGGTGCAACGGACTTTTACAGGTTAGCGCGCACCGGCAAGTACCTGTCCAATGACCTGCTCCATGCCGCGGGCCATGTGCTCGTCGGTAAAGTGAGCCTCGACGTGGGCGCGGCAGGTAGCGGGGTCGATGTGCTCCAGTTCGGGCCAGCGTTTAATGATCTCGTCGACCGAGTCGCACAAGATGCCGGTTTTGCCGTCGATGATCGTTTCGGTGTATGCGCCCCGGCGAAGGGCTGCCACCGGCGTG
>DATGEW010000088.1:0-3129 GCA_035309745.1 Saccharimonadales bacterium (SeqCode) | reverse complement strand
ATGCGGCACATTGGGCGCCAGGAAAGAAGGTCTTTCCCGATATAACCCGCCTCCACTGACCGGGGATCAACTGTCGGAATTGGCGCTGGAGCCATGCCGGTGATCGTTGTTTTTATAGGCCAGATTATTGCGGCTCGAGCCGTCAAAAACAAGGACCTTCTGGCGGTGCTTGGCATAGGAGCGCATCTTGGACCGAATCACCGGCTTATTTGCGGAATAACCAGAGGATCATGGACAAGATGAGGCTTAGCACGATGCAGGTGACAATCGGAAAATAAAACGTGAAATTGCCTTTGCTGTAATGAACGTCTCCGGGCAGGCGTCCCAGCCAACCTTTTCCGATTCCCGACCAGAGCAGCAAACCGATGCCAGCCAGGATCAAACCGACAATTACCAAGGATCTTCCGAGTTCATTCATGGATTAAGCGCTTAAGGCGACCTTATCCGCCGGCGACCGTCGAGGGCTGCAGTTCAGTTTCAATCAGTTCAAAGCTTTCCTCGATCAAGGTGGTTCCTTGAACCCGTGCCAGCTTGCCATAAAGGCCCCCTTTTAACGCAAGAAGTTCATCGTGAGTGCCGCGCTCAACAATTTGCCCATGGCGCATGACGAGGATCTGGTCCGCCTTTCGGATCGTGCTCAACCGGTGGGCAATCACGAAGCTGGTGCGATTGGCCATCAGCCGTTCCAAAGCTTCCTGAATCAGTTTCTCCGTGGCCGTATCCACGCTGGCAGTGGCTTCGTCCAAAATGAGAATCGGCGCATCTTTTAACAGCGCCCGGGCAATGGCAATGCGCTGTTTTTGGCCGCCGCTCAGTTTTAGGCCGCGTTCACCGATCTCAGTGTCGTAGGCGTTGTCGAACTTTTCAATAAACTCGTGCGCGTTGGCAGCTTTGGCAGCAGCGATAACCTCGGCCTCGGTCGCCTGCGGCTTGGCATAGGCAATATTTTCGCGGATGGTGCCGCTGAACAGCGCCGGTTCCTGAAAGACGATGCCGATCGCGCCGCGCAAGCTGCCCTGCGTAACATCGTTGACGTTTTGCCCGTCAATGCGGATCTGGCCGTCGTCTACTTCGTACAAACGCAGCAGCAAGTTAGTGAGCGTCGTTTTTCCTTCGCCGCTTTCACCCACCAGTGCCACTTTGCTATCGGGCGCCACGGTAAAGCTCACTCCACGCAGCACCGGGCTATCGGCTGTGTAGCTAAAATGCACATCGTCGAATACAATTTCGCCGCGTTCTACTTTTAGTTTGCCAGCGCCCTCGTGATCGGTGATCTCGGGTTCTTGGTCGAGCACTTCAAAGTAATCGCGGGTGTTGGAAACGGCGCGCTGCGTCTGATCCACCAAAAAACTGATCGTAAAAATAGGAATCCGGATGAGCATTGCATACTGGATAAGCAGTACCATGGTGCCCACACCATACTCGCCGCGCGCCGTTTGTATAAATATGAAGGCAAACACGCCGAAAAAGATAACGTTCAGCACCAGCCGGCGAAGGATATCTTGTTTGTGCCACAACTTGCTTTGCGGCCGGGTGGTGGCCACCACTTTGTCGAAGCGGCCGCGGAAAAACTTGAGCTCGCGCACCTCCTGCAAAAAGCTCTTCACAACCCGTACCTGGCCCACCGCCTCGGCAAAGCGGCCGCTGGCGATGTCCTGTTCTTCGTTAATTATTTTTTGGTAGGCGTGCCATTTGCCGCTGGTGCGCAAGGTGAGAAAAATAAAAACCGGGTACAAAAATAGCAGCATCAGTGCCACCGGCCAGCTGTACCACGCCACAACGATGAGCGAGAATACCGTGCTGAATAAAAACTGCAAAAAGTTGTTGCTAACCGTTTGCATAAACTGGCTAATCTGGCTGATGCCGCGGCTCATGCGGTTGATAATTTTGCCGGAAAGTTCGGTGTCGAAGTAACCTTGGGGCAGGCTCAAAATATGCTCGTAGTAGCGCTGGCTCAAAAACTGCTGCAGCCGCGCGGACATCATATCGCCGGCGTAGCCGCTGATATTGCTGAACACCGTTTGACCGACGTCGGTCAGAAAAATAGCTCCGGCAAAAATGGCTACCAACGTGACGTTGGCGTGCCCGCCCGCCGCCAAGTTGGTCACTTGGTCGATGGCCTCCTTGGTAAAAATAGGCACCAACTGGCTCATCGCCGCCAACAAAATAGTAAACAGCGAGATAACCGTGTAATACGGCCACAACGTCTTCGTAAACCGGATAATACGCGCGAGCTCTTTCACCTGTTACACTCTTTCAGCCTGGAGTTCGGTTTTGGCGGCAGCCGCGGCGTCGTCGAGGAGTTTGGCAACTTCGGTATCGGTGAGCGTACGCTCAAAACTGGCCAAGCACAGGCGCAGGGTAATTTGCTTGTGCGCCGGGTCGTCGTTTCGCTGATAAATATCTACCGGCGCAAGCGTGTGGTGGGTTTGATCGGGGCGGTACTGCGCCAGGTGTGCTTCGATAAAATCGTACACTTGAGCATAGGAAGTGCCGGCTGGTACTTTGAGGCACATGTCCTGGGTGAGCGACGGGAAGCGTGGCAACGGCTGATAGGCGGCGTGGGCCGGGATAATCTGTAGGAACGACTCAAGGCCCAGTTCGAAGCCCGCACAAAAATCGGGCAGCTTGAGGGCTTTACGGACGGCTGGCTTATACTCGCCGACTCGGCCGAGCATGATATCGCCAACTTTGATGGTCGCTGCTCGTCCGGCGGCATAGTACGTCGCCGCCTGGTCGGTATCACTTTGGCCGAGCGGTTCGTAACACACCGGTGCGGTCACGCCCAGCTTGTGCAAAAGCTGCGTAAGGTACTCTTTCGCTTCGTAATATGGCGCGCCGGCGTACGTCTCGGCCGCCTTTTTATCCGCAGCAAATACCAGCGCCACGCGCTCAAATTCCTTGGGAAGACCTTCGCCGTCTTGCGCGCCAACTATATGCGCTTTGCCAATTTCAAACAGCGCAAAGCGGTCGTGGCCGGCTTTTAGATTGGGATGGACTTTGTCGAGCAAGCTCGGCGTCAGGCTCAAGCGGAAATACTGCAAGTCCGGACTCAGCGCGTTGCCCAGCTGGAATGCTTGGGCACGGTCCTGGCCGGCTTTGTCCAGCAAGTTACCGTGCACGAAGCTA
>DATGEW010000087.1:0-7239 GCA_035309745.1 Saccharimonadales bacterium (SeqCode) | reverse complement strand
AGCCGATCACGACGAAGCAACGGAAATAAGCCAGCTCATGAGCAAACAACTCAAAAAAGACGGCTTTCGCTTTGTCGGCCCGACTACTTGCTATGCCTTTATGCAGGCGGTGGGGATGATGAACGACCATACGCCAGAGTGTTTTCGCTATCGGGAACTTAAACACGGCGAGACAGCCGGAGCATGAACACATCCAACCACCCTACCGGCCTCGACTCCAACGGCTTCATCCTCTCGGAAGTAAGCCAAGAAAACATACTGCCCCAATACCGGAGCGTTATTGACGCGAGCATCGCGGCGCTCAAAACGACCTTACCCGACGTTGTTCATAGCGTTTACGTGTACGGCAGCGTTGCCCGTGGCAATGCCATACCGGGAAAATCTGACCTCGACATGCTCGTTATTTTCAAGCGTAAGCTCACCCAACAGGAGCAAGACGCGCTGAAGGGCCTGCAAGAGAGCCTATCAAGCCAGCACAAAACACTGGTACGCGAAGTTGGCATAGCCGATGCTACATGTACCTATGACGAGATGCTAGACTCAACCAACAAATACGGCTGGGGTGCCTACCTCAAAATCCTTTGCGTTTGTGTGGACGGCGAAGACCTTACGGAGCGCTTTGAGCAATTCAAAATATCACCAGATATAGCCATTGGTTTTAATGGCGATGCGAGCAAAGCCATACAAAGCGCCATCGAAAAGATTACTAACGCAAAGACGGACGATGACGCCGCGAAAGCCGCTGCAATCGTCGCCCGCAAACTCATTCGTACTTGCTACATGATGGTCATGACCAGAGCCCAGGTGTGGACGACAAGGCTAAGCGAACAAGCCGAGCTGTTTTTACGGTATTTCCCCGAAAAACAAGGATTTATTCGTACCTTGCAGAGTTGGATTGATACCCCATCAACCGACCGAGAGGCCATTTTGAAGGTGTTGCGCGGTGATTGCCGGTGGGTGATTGATAACTTTGAGGCAGAAGCAAAAGTAACTGGGGACTAGCTTTCTAAGTGGGACTTGAGCTTTTCTGTTATTTGTTCCACCACATCGTCGCTAACCAGCCGCTCAGCATTCGGGTCGTAGTGCTCACCGTATAATGGGTCATCAAAGGTAATGCCTGCAAACTGCGGAGCTTGTTTGTAACGAGGGAATATATGCCAATGGACATGCGGGTGGGGTGGATCTTCCCGAAAGGCATTGTTCATAAAGCAGCCCCAGTTGAGCGGCACAGCGCCAAAAGCCTCACGGTATGCATGCTCAAGTTTTTTTATCAGTTCTTGAAAATCAGCCCATTCATTAGCGTCTAGCTCGCTCAGACTGCCTTTATGCTTACGCAATGTAACATACGCCCTGCCGAAGTATGCCTGGTTATTGCCCAGCCCTACACTCCAATATTCGGTGAGCATAAGTTGATGTTTGGGTTTTTCTAAGAATTGGCAAATATCACAGTCTTGATTCATGTGTGTAGTATAACTGAATCTGTACTGAAGAAGAAAATTCTACTTATCACTCTCAGCATGCCCACTTATAGCATCAGCTACAGGATTCGCGGTCTTAATTTGAGCCTTACAGATAAGGTATTATTAGCATAGTAAAAGGGCTAGGAGGCCGCCGGAAATCGCACGTTTTAACTTCTCAGGTTGACATGGTAGCCATAAAGTCATAGAGCTATAATAGTAGGGTTACGATCAAGAATGAGAATGCAGATGGACGACAGTTTTTATACCATTACCCGAGATAATTTAGCCGGTCTTACGCCCGACCAGGCAGTACGTCTCTTTAGCGACCTACTGTGTGCCGAGGCTATGGCTAACGGCGTTCTGACCAGCGCAATTAGCGTCCCATTTGCTGTCGATACACCCGATGGCGGTGTTGATGCCGAACTGACAGGAGTGACCGGTACGCCCGGACAGGGTCTAATTAAGCCCGGTCGTACACGTTATCAGATTAAAACCGGCTCCTTCTCCTTAGCCGCTACAAAGACTGACGCCCAAGACATTCTTCTGAACGGCGCCCGGGACGCCTTAAAGCCAAAGATCAAAAGTTGCCTAGACAACGACGACACATTAGTTGTGGTCCTCTTTGGCAGCGACAATCCCGAACCAGAAGATGATGCGGTGGTTGCTAAATTCAAGGAAGTCCTGAAGCCATTCAATGCCCAATACGAATCGGCGAAAATTGAAGTGTTCCGGCCGAACCAGCTAATCCGTTTTCTAGAACCATATCCCTCGCTCAGGATTAAGCTCCTTGGCCGGGGTAATTTGCCTTTTTATGATTTGGAAAGCTGGGGCGGGACGACGGAAATGCAGCAGGCGCTCGTCCTGGGCGACCCACAGAACGGTTTCATTGATAATTTCCGGCAGAATATCTTTCCAAACAACAAGCCCGTGCATATTCGAATTATTGGCGAGCCGGGCATTGGTAAAAGTCGCCTAGCGCTTCAGTCACTCAAGGCCGACGGCTTACAGAACCTCGTCATTTACTGCGAGTCACCGGAACAACTACTTGGTAGCAGCCTAATCAACCACCTAACTAGACGGGACAGCACCTGGAACGCCATATTGGTGGTCGATGAATGTAATTTCACGGCAAGGACCGACATTTGGAACCGTATACAGCCGCATAGCCCACGCATCAAACTCGTCACCATCTACAACGAAGAGGACGAGTCAAAGGGCCAAACTACTTATCTGGATGTCCCGCGACTCAGCGATGATCAGATACAGGACATTATCGTGAGCTACGGTTTTCCGAAAGATGACACCCATCGCTGGGCCGCATACTGTGACGGTTCACCGCGCGTGGCCCACGTAATCGGCTGGAACCTCAAAGAAAATCCCGATAACCTACTGGCTTCCCCTGATACGATCGACGTTTGGAAGCGGTATGTTGCTGGCCGTGACGCACCGGATAGCGAGGCTGCACAACGCAGGCATATTGTCCTCAGATGGCTGAGCCTATTCAAGCGCTTTGGTTACCAGGACCCCCTTAAAGAAGAAGCCAAGCTCATTGCCGAAAAAATTAAGCGAGAAGAACAGATCGAGTGGCGAGAGTTCCAGCGGATTGTTGATGAGCTGCGTCGCCGTAAAATCCTGCAGGGCGAAACAACACTCTATATAACGCCTAAGCTGCTCCACATCAAGCTCTGGGCCGAGTGGTGGGACCTGCATGGTAGCACCGAGGATTTCGATGTTGACAACTTCCGCACGATTAACCCGGACAGCCAACCGCCCGTCACGCTAAACGACCAGCTAATGGACTGGTTCTTTGAACAATTCCGCTATGCCAACGAATCAAAGGTAGCCCCTAACGTAGTGGCCAAACTATTAAGCCCGGAAGGTCCGTTTGGGGGACTAGATTTTTTAGACACTGATAGGGGCTCTCGATTTTTTTTATATCTGACGGAAACTGACCCGGCCAATGCCATAAAGCGGCTAAAGGATACCATCGGCAAGCTTACCCGTGAAGAGCTGAAAAAGTTCGGCGATGGGCGCCGCAATGTCGTATGGGCGCTGCAGCGGATCGTAGTCTGGCGCCGGCATTTTGCCGATGCAGCCGAGCTGCTACTCAAATTGGCAGTGGCTGAAAATGAAACCTGGTCAAATAACGCTACTGGTGTCTTCACATCCTTGTTCTCGCCCGGCTACGGCCGGGTGGCAGCGTCCGAAGCTTCGCCGCAAGAACGATTTCCGGTCCTGAAGACCGCTATGCAATCGAGTGAAAAAGAACGGCGTCAATTGGCGCTCAAGGCCGCGTCGCATGCTCTCGAAACCGATTTTTTCAGTATGGATATAGGAGCTGAATATCAAGGCCTGCGCAAGGGGCCATCCTTGTGGATGCCAAAAACCTACGCCGAGCTCCACGAGGCATACGAAATCGTTTGGGACCTGCTCGTTGAAAAGACAAAGCAAGAGCCCCAGGACGAAGCGCGAGAGGCGACGAAGATTTTGCTTGACCACTCACGCACTATCATCACCATTCAGAGGTTAACTGACAAAGTCATTGCTACCATACGGGATCTCGCAACCAAAGATAAGCAAGAGGCGTTGAGCACGGTGGTCACTATTATCCACTATGACAAGAAGCGTCTCCCCGAGGAAGTCGTCGTTAAGCTACGACAGCTTCAAGATGATCTGACCGGTACTGGCTACCATTCCTTGCTTGAGCGTTATGTTGCACTCGACCTGCTGGAAGATCACTTCGCCGACAACGGCGAGCAGGTAGACCAAATCGGCGAAAAAATTAAAGTCCTGGCTGAACACTCCATAGAGCATCCGCAAGACTTCAAAAAGGAACTCGGCTGGCTTATATCAGGGAAGCCTCAAAATGGCCACAGATTTGGATATGCCCTGGGGCAGGCGGACGAATCTTGGTCGTTGCTCCCTACATTACTTGACGGCCAGAGAAAGGCTGAGCCGGATGTTGGTGCCTTCTTTTTGGGTGGCTACTTTCGGGCTCTCAGGGAAAAGGATTCCAGGCAGTGGGAAAAAGAGCTTGATACGCTTGCAGCGGACAAGGACTTATCGCGCTACGTCGGTGAATTAAGTTGGCGATCCGGCATGAGTGATAGAGCTGCAAGTCGTATCCTTAAGCTCGCGAAAGAAGGCGTAATAAAGACTGGTGAGTTTCGAATGTTTGGTATTGGCAGCGCCATCGAGCCGCTTTCCGAGTCAGCCTTGCTCGAGTGGGTCGAGTATGTACTTCGACAGCCAGAGAGATTTGCAGTAAGCATTGCGCTCGATTTCCTGGAATTCTACTATGTTATGAAAAGTAAGGGGCCGCTGCCTCAAGATGTGACAAAGCGAGTACTGCTTGACGATAGACTATTCACTCCAACCAAGGAACAAGTCGATCAGATGGAAGATTATCACTGGTCTAAGCTGGCTGAGGCGTATGTGGACGCCTACCCTAACAGCGCGCCCGCTATTGCGGACAAAATGCTCGAGCACTTTGACGAGGATGGGACTATCACCGGTGGCATCCTTCATAAGGAGACTCAGAACCTTCTAAATAAAATCGCCGAGCGCAATCCGGAGCATGTCTGGGAAAGCGTCAAAAAACACCTAGTTCTGCCAATAGGCATGACCGGCTACCGGATTACCTACTGGTTGAAGGGTAAAATTCAATTCGGCGAAGGTCGGGGCGGTGGGGCGTTAACGCTCTTCCCGTCCGAAAAATTATGGGAGTGGATCGAGGAAAAAGAGCCAAAGAGGCGCGCGAGGTTCGCCGCTGAATTTGTTCCATCCGTACTCTTTCGCGACGAAAACCGCATTTGCTTCGCACGCGAGTTACTTGTTCGTTACGGTCAGTATGAGGACGTCAGATCGGCACTGCGCTCTAATTTCATAACCGAGGGCTGGTCCGGCAGCGCTAGTTCCCACTATATCCAAAAGCGTCAAGGCCTTCTTGACTTCAAAGATGGCGAAACGGACCCGAATGTCATCCTTTGGATCGACGAATTTGTAGAAGGTCTTACTGCTCAAATCAAACAGGAGAAAATTCGCGAAGAACGCAGTAACTTCTAAAAGTTACCATGAAGCATGAAGACCGCCAACGATGGCATATTCTTGCGCTCAGATCCGCAAAAGCGCCGCTATTGGCAGTGCTGGGTTGTCCAATCCGAGACGCTTGATTCCGCGCCGAGTCCGCTAAGACTTGCGGATAATGCTTGAGACGGGTCTTTGTCGATCTTTTCAAAGAGTAACTTAAGAGTTTTTATGTCAGGCTCGATTTCTTTAGGTGCGACGGCATCTAAACTGCTAAGGGCAACCACAAAATCATGTGGATTGTTGGAGCTGTGGGTAAACGGGTGAACACTGTAGGTGTCGCCGTAACTTTTTGCTAGGCGCGCGTCTTCTTGCTTGTAGGTACTACAAAAGGCGGCCACCGAACGGGGTGGCCTGGACACCACCATTGCAATTATGAGAATGGCTATAAGCACTATGCCGACCCCAGCAGAAACGATAGTGCGCTTTTTGGCTAATTTTTTCTTGAGTTGCTCAAACTTCATACCTGTTGAGTATATCATCAACACCCAAACAGCAGGGCTACTAGCCTACTGGTTCCTTAGTAGCTCCATGGGATGCACCTTTAGCGCCTTTGCCAGGCGGTGCAAATTACCGAGGGTTGCGAACTGCTGACCATGTTCTATAGAGGTTATCGTGTCGTAACTAATGTCAGCCTTCTCAGCTAACTGTTCTTGCGTCAATCCAGCAGCTCTGCGTAGTTCGCTTATACGTTTGCCAAATTTCTTGTAGTGCTTCGGATCGGTCGTCGCCATTACTTGGACTGTATCGAACTGGTAGTGTAAGCACCAGGTAGTTAAATTACTAGTTATACGAGTATTCGTGCTATATTACTGATATAACTAGTAACTAGACTACCAGTAAAATATGCATGGCCTTTTTGTAGAAAAGCACTCAATTAAAGAAGAACCACTATCATGGTGGCTTGCACGCCATATTTGCTCTCACGGCCAGGTCGGCAAGATTGCTGTAATGACAGACAGGCCAGAAGCCTTGCTATCTACAACGCGTAAACAATGGCTTAGGCTCCTACGCCAAGCCCAGAATGAACTCTCAGCTACGCTCAATCCCGTTCGCATAGATGCACTTACTGGGCAAATTCTCTGGATGCAGGGCTTGTCGTTTACCTGTAAGCCACCTGATGATCTACTTGAAGCCGACATAACATTTGCAACCGCTGACGATTTTGTGCGCGTACCACCCGTTTGCAGGTGCATCTACGTCACTTATCAGTTCGAGCGAGAGAAGCTCCATATGCTCACAGCCTGGATGCCGCGCAACAGTCTTGTGGTGGTCTATGAGTAGGAGCTTGCCAGCTACCGATGATGTGTTGCGTCGCCTTAACTTTATCCGCCATAAACGCCAGGAGTATTTCATCTGCCTATCCATAGATAGCAGAGGGCGAGTAATAAAACGACGAACGGTAACAATCGGGTTGCTCAACACGGCCCTTGCTCATCCCCGTGAAATATTTGCCGGGCCGTTAAAAGATCGGGCAGCAGCGGTAATTGTGGCGCATAACCACCCATCGGGTAACCCGCAACCAAGCCAAGAGGACATCAAAACGACACAGCAGTTAGTCGCGGCTGGACAAATCCTCGGTCTGCCAGTGCGAGATCACATCATTATGTCAACCTCCCCTTTTCCCGAACACAGCCTTCAGATGTTTTCGCGGCGTAGCTAGGGTTCTGGCGTAGGCTCGTGGCGACATCTT
>DATGEW010000086.1:0-6676 GCA_035309745.1 Saccharimonadales bacterium (SeqCode) | reverse complement strand
GCGGCGGAAAAGTCCGATAATATTGTCCAGCTTGGTGATGTGCGCCAGCCTGATCCACCCGGGAAGCAGATGCTGATGCATTTCGCTCATCCATGGCGGAATATCGTCCAGGCCGGTTTCCCAGGGGTGGATTTGCAACACCAACCCTTCGCCGTGCGGATCGCGCTCGGCATACAGCCATTCGTGGTACGCCAGCAGGGCCGGGAAAATCTGCCGGTACCAGCTGCGGCGTTCCACCACCGGCAACTTCTCGCCAATGCGCACCACTGCTTCGGCCAACATGGGCGGCTGGGTAATGCCGCTCGTGTCGACATCGTCCGGTGCAAACGGGCTAATACGACTGTGCCAGATACCGTAGTCGCGGTATTCTTTATGGCCGGCGGTTAATATCATATGCGGTATCATGCCGTTGCTCCACTGACCGCGCAGCAGGGTGAGCAGCTCCATTTTGGCGCGCTCGACATCGTAATGGCGCAGGCCGATTGCAATAAAACAGCTATCCCACAGCCACTGATGCGGATAGAGCCCCTCGGCAGGGATGGTATACTGGCCGCGGTCGTTTTGTTTGAGTACTTCTTTGGCACGGGCGAAAAGGCCGCTCGAATCGCTCATGCTTCCCAGTATACCGCACTGCCGGCCCAGTAAGCTAAGTGCTTGACAAAATATAGTACCTTGCATAACATAGTAGTATATGAATGAAACAACATCCGCTGAATCGCTCGCAAATCAGTCTGAAACTCAGATGCGCAAAGGCGTGCTCACCTACTGTGTGCTGCTGTTATGTAGGCATGGCAAGGTATACAGCTCGGACATCATTAAAAAATTGCATGATGCCGAGCTGATCGTAGTGGAAGGCACATTGTATCCGCTCTTGGCCCGGCTTACGCGCGACAAGATGCTGGCCTACGAATGGCAGGAATCGGAGCAAGGCCCGCCGCGCAAATACTACTGGCTTACCGAAGATGGCGGGGCATTGCTCGCCACGCTGGGGCAAACATACGAACGCTTGCATACATCAATCGCTACGCTAGAGAAAGGAAAATCATGAACGAAATCAAGAAGATACATCTGGGGAGGCAGGCGTTTACCATCGCGGTTGACGCTTACGCTGCGCTGCACGAATATCTCGATGCCATTAAAGTGGCGGTGGGCAAGAACGAAGACGTGCTCGAAGAAGTGGAGCTGCGTATGGCTGAGCTGCTGCACGAGCGCGGGGTGACGACCGAGAAAGTGGTGCTCAAGACTGACATCGAATTTCTGAAAGAACAGCTAGGCCGGCCCGAGGAATTTATCGACTCAGAAGATGCTAAGACATCAGCCGAGGCGAACGCCCAGCCGGGACCCGGACCGCGCCGTTTGTTTCGTGACCCGGAGCGCGGTATGTTGGCTGGGGTAGCGGCTGGCATCGGCGCGTACCTGGGTATCGAACCAATTATTGTGCGATTCGTCTTTGTGCTGCTGACTCTTTCGGGCGCGGCAGGGGTGTTTATATATCTTGTCTTGTGGTTCTTGATGCCGGCAGCAAAAACCGAAAGTGAACGGCTACAATTACGCGGCCAGGCGGTCACCGTGGGTAGTATTAAACAGGCAGTGGAGGCGGCCGATGTCCCTGCAGCTGCCCGCAGGGCAGAGCGTTTCTTGTATCGTCTGGTGCGCATGGTGGCCGAGCTGGTCTTAACGTTTGGTGGTGCACTTTTTGTGCTCGTTGGCATGGGCGTGTTGGCCGGTACTACGGCCTGGGGCGTGTATCTTTTAAACCATGGTGTGCAGCTTGGGAGTGCTGTGCTGTTTCCGCTCGGCAAAAAAGAAGTGTTGCTGGTGGTGAGTGGGCTCGTAGTGGCAGCGGTTGCGGCGGTGCTGAGCGCGCTCGTTGGACAGGCATTGGTCCGCCGCAAATGGAGTGTGCCGGGATGGATTATGGCGGCGCTTGTGGGGCTCGCAGTGCTCGGCTTGGCGGCGGGCAGTGCTCTGGGCGCTGAGGTAGCACCTACCGTTAATCAACGATACCAAACCGTACAGCATAGCGAATGGCGACATATGCCCGTATTTACACAGGCACACCTAAATCTTGGTGATGTACGGCTCGAAACGAAGAATGATGCCAGTTATGGAGTGGAGATCCGTACCTTGGGTGAAGTAAATACCAGCGGTATTAAAACAACGGTTATTGGCGGCAATGGTGGCCAGCTCGATATCGACGCCAGCCATTTTGCCGGTCCCGCTCATCGCTGCGAATTTATTTGCCCATACGGGCCGACCAATACCGAAGTGGTCATTCACGGACCGCTACCGTTCCGTGACCCGGACGCGAATGGCATAATGAATTTTGACCCGCAAATTGCACCGCCGGACGCGCAAAAACTCATGATGACACAAGAAGCGGTTCCTACCGCGCCGGCTACGCCGAAGCCGTAGCTACCGGTAATTAGTAAAGCTGAGCGGAAAATCGAAATCCTGCTCGCGGAGCAGCTGCATAACGGCTTGCAGGTCATCTTTGCTGCCGCTCATGACCCGTACCGCGTCGCCCTGGATTTGGGCTTTCATTTTCGGGAACTGCTCGCGCAGCAAGCTGGTAATTTTCTTGGCTTTGTCTTGGTCCAGCCCTTGCTTGAACGGCACCTCTTTCGTCGTCTTCAGATTGCTTTCGGTAACGCCGCGGCTGGTGTCGAGCACCTTTTGGCTTTGGCCGCGTGCGGCAAGCTTTTTGCGTACGATATCAAGTATGGCGTCAATTTGCCACTCGCCGTTGCCGGTAATTTTGAGTCCAGATTTGTCGTTGAGCCACTCAATGGCCGCGGGCGTACCCTTAAAATCGTAGCGCGCGCCCATTTCGCGCACCGTTTGGTCGAAGACGTTGTTCATCTCCGCCTTATCATATTCACTCACTACATCAAACGAAAATTGCGCCATACCTTTTAGGTAATCTCCAATGGGATTTTCGTAGTGCGGGCAACTTTGAGCGCCCAATCGACCACCAGCTTGAGCAGACGCTGCAGTTCGCGCACCTCTTTCTCGGTAATGTCTGGAGCCCTATCTTCCAGAATCTTAACGCGGTCGAGTATGTCCGAAATGTCGTTCATGTAAGCCTTATGGTTGCTTAGCAGCTCACGGCTGATCCGCTGCAGCTCGGCGAGCTGGATATCGTGGTCGTGCAACTTGAGGTGGATTGCGCGGAGTTCTTCCTTAATTCCAAGCAACTCCTCTTCAATTCGGTCCACACGACCTTCCAAGCGCAGGAAGCCCTCGCTCGTCATCTGCATAAGATCTTGCATGACCGTGAGCAGACCGTCGTTGGTAACTTCTTTGACAGCATTCATACTACCTTCAGTATAATTGGTTTTCTATTTTTTCGCACGAACAGCATTGCGTAGGTTGCCTCGCCGCGCAAGTTAAAAATGGTGTACTTTTTGCAGCGCGAAAATGAGGAGCGCCACCGCAGACTCTTTGTTATAATAAGAATAAGATGAGCTATCAACATTCCCGTATTGCTGCTGTTGCCGAGCAATTGAAGGCACGGCTCGGCGAGTTGCCGGACAAAGCCGATATCTTAAAGGCGACCGAACTAAAAGCGCTATATGCCGAGATTCCTACCTTGCCCGCCGATGAGCGCCGCGGGTTCGGGCAGGAGCTGAACCAGCTGAAGACTGAGCTGGAACAGCTGGTGGCCGACCACCAGGCTGCCGCCGAAGCATTGCCTCCCATCGATGTTACCGCGCCGTTCGACACTAACGTGCCAGCCGGTAATCGGCCGCAGCTGCTTACTGCCGGCCAGGGTACTGAGCATCCGCTGAGTCGCGAGCTCGCCACAGTGGCCGACATTTTTTACCGCATGGGATTCACCGTGGTAGAATCGCGCGAGCTGGACGACGACTGGCACATGTTTACCAGCCTCAATTTCCCGGAAGGCCACCCGGCGCGTGATGATTACGACACCTTCATGACCACACAAACCGACGCCAGCGGCAAGCCGCTCATTGCTCCGGCGCACACCAGCACCATGCAAAACCGGGTCCTCAGCGCGCTGAAGGACAATCTGGAGCAAGGCCAGCCCATCGCCGCGCTTTTACCCGGCCGGGTTTTCCGCAATGAAGACCTCGATGCGCGGCACGAGCACACTTTTCATCAGTTTGAGGGCGTATATGTCGATAAAGGTATTCATGCCGGCAACCTCATGGCCACCTTCAAGACATTTTTGAGCGAATATTACGGCCAGGATATCGAAATTAAGAGCCAGCCGTTTTATTTTCCGTTTACTGAGCCGAGTTTCGAACTCGCCCTGAGCTGCCCGTTTTGCCAAAAGAAAGGCTGCGCCATTTGCAGCCAGAGCGGCTGGATTGAGCTGCTGGGCATGGGCATGATCCACCCGAACGTGCTCAAAATGGCCGGCATCGACCCGAACGAATACACCGGCTTCGCGTGGGGCTGCGGCCTGGAACGCCTGGTGATGATGAAATACGACATCGAAGATATTCGCCATTTCGAAAGTGGCAAACTGGACTTTTTGAGGCAATTCGCATGAACGGAGTTACAAAATGATTGAACGCAAACTAGAGGCCGCCGATGCTGAACGGAAGAGGAAAGCATAAAGCTATGGCAGACAAATCGTTGTTTGAAAAGATTGTGGATGATGAAATCCCCAGCTGGAAGGTCTGGGAGGACGATACATATTTGGCGTTTTTGACGCCATTTCCTAACACTCCGGGTGTAACAGTGGTTGTTCCTAAGAAAAATCCGGGTGACTATATTGTGGAGCTTGACCCTGAAACTGCACACGGATTGCTCGATGCCGCAGCCAAAGTGGCAAAGCTGCTTGAAAAAGCTTTGGGCGTGGGCCGCGTTGGTATTGCATTCGAAGGCAGTGGCGTAGCGCATGTACATGCCAAGCTGTATCCGTTTCATGGCGAGCTGGGTAGTCGGCATATGACCAACGTTTGGAGTGGTCACCAGGAGTTTGTACCGCACTATCGCGGTTATTTCAGCACTAGCGAAGGTCCGCGTATGAGCGACGGCGAATTGAGCGAAATCCAGAGGAAGATCAGAAAGGTCGCTGAGTGAAAATTAGCGTGAATGCCCTCCGGTTTTTAAATGAGTATTACGGCTCGGCTGGCGACCCGGCGCCGGACGGTGTCGATGCGTTGGTGCAAAAGATCGGCGCGCAGTTAGGTGCGGTCGAGGAGACGATAGCATTCGGCAAGCGGCTGGAGCAGGTCGTTATTGTTACTATTGTTTCTTGTGAGGATCACCCCGATTCCGATCATTTGCATATCTGTAAGGTCGATGACGGCGGCGTGGTGCAGCAGGTGGAGCGTGACGAACAGGGTCTGGTGCAAATTGTCACCGGCGCGCCAAACGTCCGCGATGGATTTGTGGCTGCGTGGCTCCCGCCCGGCTCGACCGTGCCGGAGACTTTTGATAAAGATCCGTTCGTCTTGGAATCACGATCGTTGCGCGGCAAAATGAGCCACGGCATGCTGGCCAGCGCACGGGAATTAGGCTTGGGCGACGACCACTCCGGCATTCTGGAGATCGATGACGAACTCGGGCCAATACAGCCCGGCACGCCGTTCGTGGACGCCTTTCATGTGCGCGATGACGTCATCATCGACATGGAAAACAAAATGTTCACCCATCGCCCGGACTGTTTCGGCTGGCTGGGCATCGCCCGCGAAATAGAAGGTATCAGCGGCCGTCCATACAAAAGCCCGCAGTGGTACCGGCCCGACGCCAGCATTCCTGGCCCGGAGGCTGAGGAACTCAAACTGGAAGTGCGTAACGAACTGCCTGAGCTGGTGCCGCGTTTTGCGGCCGTGGCGCTGCGCGATGTAACGGTAAAGCCGAGCCCGGTGTGGCTGCGGATAGATTTGGCGCGTGCCGGCTTGCGCTCTATCAATAATATTGTGGATTACACCAACTGGTATATGCTGCTCACCGGTCAGCCGCTGCACGCCTACGATTATGACAAAGTGAAAGCCTTGAGCGAAGGCGGGCAGGCGACAATTGTCGTCCGGCATCCGCGCCAGGGCGAAAAGATCAAGCTTTTGAACGGCAAAGAGATTGAGCCGCGAGGCGAAGCCATTATGATCGCCACCGACAAACAGCTGATTGGTGTCGGCGGGGTGATGGGCGGCGGTGAAACCGAGGTAGACGAGACGACTCAGAATATTATTATCGAATGCGCCACCTTCGATATGTATTCTATTCGGCGTACCAGCATGGCGCACGGCCTGTTTACCGACGCCGTTACACGGTTCAACAAGGGCCAAAGTCCGCTGCAAAATGTGGCCGTGTTGGGTAAGATTGTCGGCCAAGTCCGCGATCATGCCGGTGGCAAAGTGGCCAGCCCGCTCATCGACGACAACCATGTGCCCCAGGACGTACGGGACCGCGCCAGCGTTCATCCGCCGGTGAGCGTTTCCCGCCAGTTTATCAACGCTCGCCTGGGTTTTGACCTTTCAGCCGAAGAGATGAAAACGCTGCTGACAAATGTGGAATGCAAGGTGGAGGTCGAAGGCGACGAGCTGACCGTAACGGCGCCGTTTTGGCGTACCGATATCGAGATTTCCGAAGATGTCGTCGAGGAAGTCGGCCGCCTGTATGGCTACGACAAATTGCCGCTGGAGCTGCCTCGCCGCGGTATTGCCCCAGCGCACAAAAATGCACTGCTGGAGCTCAAAAC
>DATGEW010000085.1:0-2838 GCA_035309745.1 Saccharimonadales bacterium (SeqCode) | reverse complement strand
CGGACACAGCCGCGCCGAACACACCGAGGGCAGTACGCGTTTGTGCGGCCACGGGCTGACTCACGCTGGAGGCGGGCGGAATAGCAAACGCCACGCCTGCAAGCAGTGCGGCAATAAAAATGATACTGGCGGCCTTTACTTTAGGAAAACGCTGGAATATCCGCATGTTGCTATACATTGTGTGGCGACATACCGTTTACGTCAAGCAAACGACAGGGATTACTGCATACGGACGCGGACCATGGCGTGACGGAGTACTTCCTCGCCCAACGTGTAGCCGCTCTGGAGTTCCTCGCAAACGACTTCTTGGTCGCCTTCGCCCTCTTCCATGCTTACGGCTTCATGGTAGCGCGGGTCAAATGGCTGGCCAACGGTTTTAATTTTTTGCACGCCGAGGCCCGCCAACGTTTTTTCGAATTGTTTGACGATACCGCCAACCCCTTTGATGTACTCGTTTCCGGTGAGGTCTTCGGGGATGTGTTTGAGGGCCCGCTCAAAATTGTCGATAACGGGCAGCAGTTCGCGCACTACCTGGGCTTGGACATGCGTTTTAAGGCTGGCGAGCTGCTCCTCATGGCGGCGGCGCAGATTCATGGCGTCGGCACGTTCGCGCTGCAAGGCGGCGGTGAGGTCGTCGACTTGCTGCTGCATGGCTTGCTGCCCGGCGTCGTCGGCTGGCTGGCTGTGTTGCGATTGCTTGGGCTGTTTAGGCATAGAGCACCTCCTCAAGTGTTTGGCCGGCGCGGCGCACCAGATTCGTTACATCGCGGTAGTTTTGCCGGGTCGGACCCAGCACCCCAATGTAGCTGTGGTCGGAATAGGGGCTGACAAACCGACTGATAATAAGGCTGCACCCCGCGTTACCGCCAATGGGATTTTCGCGCCCGATGTACACACTCAACGGTTGGTTTGGCGCCGCCTCGCGCAGCCACGGCTCCAAATTGTCGAGCAACTGCGCCACTTGGCGGACCTGCGCCGGCTGCATAAACTCCGGCTGACCGAACAAATTAGACAAGCCGCTCATATAGAGTTGGTTGCCGATGGTAGCCAGACCGAGATTGTGCGTGAGCTCTACCAACGTATCCACGGCGTTGCGAATGGTGCGCTCAGGCATTCCGGCGTCCTGCACGCGCGCCGTGAGGGCACGCTCAGCCCGGGCGGCCACGGGTACCGGCCCGTGCTCCTTCTCTTCGTTGAGCGAGTTAACATAAAAACGATATCCTTTATCGGTTGGCACGCGGCCGGCGCTGGTGTGCGGCTGCATAATGTAGCCGAGACGTTCCAGTTCGGCCATTTCGGCGCGGATGGTGGCGCTGCTTACATCAAACACTTTGGCAAGCAAACTTGAACCAACCGGACTGGCTACCTCGGCATACTGCTCCACGATTGAGCGCAAAATCTGTTCCTGGCGTTCGGTCATGTCGCTTTTATGATACGAGGTTAGCACTCAAACGTCAAGAGTGCCAGCAGCTACCAGTTGGGATATCGCGCCAAGTAAGCCAGCGCTTCTTTGCGAAGGTGAGCGGCAAGGTCGCGGGCGGCCTGCTCTGCGGCATCGTTACGCTCGCCGAGACGGGCGATGCGGTCCACGGTCTGCACCGTTTCTTCGAGTTTATCGTTAATCACAAAAATGAACCGCTTGTCTCGGAGTGCCACGGCATACTCCTGCACGGCAGTTTCCAGCCGGTTTTTTACCTCTTCGTCAGTGAGATTGCTGCGTTTGTGGATTCGTTTGAGCCACTCTTCGAAGCTGGGCGGCAATACAAAAATATTCAGCACGTCCGGCTTGAGTCGTTCAATGGTCTCACATCCCTGCACTTCAATATCCGTGATAGCAATTTTGCCCGACGTTTGGGCGCGTTCTACCTCGCGGATGCTCACTCCCGAAACCTGCTGGTTATGGATAATCGCCGCTTCTACGAACTTGCCATCTTTGAGATCTTGTAGCACGTCATCTTCTTTGCGGAAAAAATATTCTACTCCGTCGCGCTCAATCTCTGCGCCGTCCTTTACCCGCTTTGGCCGGGTGGTGTCGGACACGATGTAGTAGTAGCTGCCGGTCTGCGCCAGGTGAGTAATCACCGTGTTGCGGCCGCCTGCCGTGGCGGACACCAGAAGGACAAAGGGAGTTTTACGCAAAACAGCCAGCGCTTGGTCGTTGATGCGATAGTTCGAGAGAATACGCTCAAACTCCGCGCGATGGGCGAGCATCGGAGTGGCACTGGTGGCCGGACGTAGTTCCATGTGCCTACTATACACAAATCTCCCCTGTTTTTCCAGAGGGTACACAAAATGTTCGGAACATGTATCTAGCCTAGTTGCTTTTTTCGAGACAGCTGCTGGAGCAGGGTGGCCAATGTCTGCCGGGCGCGCGATTGATCCGCCTGCAAACGTGGCGGCAGGGCCCGCCCGCACGCGAGCGTGATGAAATCATCGCTTGCCCCCGCGATGGTGGTGTTGAGTACCAGTTTTACGTCCGGGTCCTCGAGCATAAATACGAACGACTGGGACGCCTCTACCATTCGGCGGTCCGCCTCTTCCGGCTGGAATGCACGCTGTGAAAAGCGTTCCTGCCACACCTCGAAATCGGTTGGCACCACGCCTATCACCGAAAATCTGCGAAAGGGTAACCGACGGAAATAAGGAACGTCTTTTGCCCAGATAGGCATGAGGTTAACTTTGCCAGGCTTAAATCGAGCCGGATTGAGCGCGTACAGATGTGTTTCGAGTCCCGCCGCGACGTTAATATAGGCGCGCGCGGCAATCCCGCGCAGCATGTCCGGATAATTGCAGAAGTGGTAGTCCACTCCTTCATGCTCACCCGGGCGCGGCTCGCGG
>DATGEW010000084.1:0-2861 GCA_035309745.1 Saccharimonadales bacterium (SeqCode) | reverse complement strand
CATATTAAAATGATGGCCACCGGCAGTACCGGATTGGCGTTGGAAGTCGGCGCGCTCAAGCCCGATATGCTAGCGATGCCCGCCATCGAAACGGGCGAAATCGGTTACATCGTGACTAACCTAAAAAGCACGCGTGAAGCTAAGGTTGGTGATACTGTGACACTAGTCGCCCATACTGCTAGTGTACCACTTCCCGGCTACCAAGACGTCAAGCCGTTCGTGTATGCCGGTTTTTTTCCGGAGAGCAACGAGCACTATCAGGACCTCAAAGATGCCATCGAAAAGCTCACTTTAAGCGATTCGGCCTTGCAATACGAACTGGAAAATTCGCCGGTACTCGGCTTTGGCGTGCGTGTTGGCTTTTTGGGGCTACTGCATATGGACATTGTGCGCGAGCGGTTGGAGCGCGAATATAACCTCGACCTGGTGGTGACCAATCCGAGCACCGACTATCAAGTGACCCTGACCACCGGTGAAGAAATTGATATTAAAAGCGCCGCCGACCTGCCGGACGTAGCGAAAATTACCGAAATCCGCGAGCCGTGGATTAAAGGTGAGCTTGTTGCGCCCAAGGAGTACGTGGGGCCGCTCATTCAGCTCATTAACAGCAAGCGCGGGCTGCACAAAAACCTGAGTTACATTGATGAGCGGGCGCTTATTAGTTTTGAAGCGCCGCTCGCTAACTTGCTGACCGACTTTTACGACCAGCTCAAAAGTCTCACCAGCGGCTACGGGTCGTTCAATTACGAGCTAGCCGACTACCGGGCGGAAGACTTGGTAAAACTCGATTTTTATGTGGCAGGCGAAAGAGTTGACTCGTTAAGTATTATGGTGCACCGCAGCGAGGCCGAACGGCTGGGCCGCGAAATAGTTGACAAACTTAAGCAAGTGATTCCCCGCCAACAATTTGCTGTGAGTTTGCAGGCGGGCATTGGTGGGCGGTTTATCGCCCGCGAAGATATCAGCGCATTTCGTAAAGACGTGACCACCGGCCTGTACGGCGGCGATGTATCGCGCAAGAAAAAAGTGCTCGCCAAGCAGGCCAAAGGTAAAAAGCGCATGAAGCGATTCGGCAAGGTGGATATTCCGGCCGAAGCATTTACCGTTATGCTGAAACGCGACTAGCGGGCTACCTAAAGTTGCTGCTAATGTAGGTGCCTGTCAGCTGGAAGTAGTCCCAGTAACAGTGCTGAGCTGCCCCGCTTGTTGCAAAACAACTGAAGGCGGGCGATACGCGGTTGGTGCTGTCGACCGTAACGTTTGATACGGTGCCGGCCACGTTGCCGTTTATGGTGAAGGCGATATGCGAATTGCCCGTCCCCACGTCCAGTACGCGGATTTCTAAACTTTCCCAAACATTTGCTGCTATTGGCTCGGTAGAGTCGGCACAGGTTGCGGTTGTTCCGTCGCCATAACAGAAGCGCCAGAAACTGCTTGCCGCCGGGTTCGCCTCCCACCAAACGCCGGACAGTGGCTGGGTAGTGGAAGTTGTCTCGCTGTGCAACCCGATGCGCAGCACTTGGTTAGTGGCCGCTCCCACGGCGACAGCTGTTTTTACCACGTCGCTTTGGCCGAGCAGCAACGATCCGCTCGCGCCCGTGCCCAGCAGTAGCGTCGTGCCCTGGTTAGCGACCGCGGGCGTCTGTAGGTCGAGTATACCCGGCCGGCTCGCCACCGGCGCCGGTGTAGCGGAGTTAAAGTTGAGCACACCGTTGGCGCCGATCGCCTGCGCACGCCAGCCGAGGCTCCCGATGGCGTCGCTGAACGAGGTGGTCGCCCCGCCCAAGAACTCATCGTAAACCGTGAAGCCGTGATCTGCCTCAAAGTCGGCGCACGGATCCCACATGCCGCCACCCCGGTAACAACGGAACATTTTTTCGGCGGCGTTGTAGTATATGGCACCTTCAACGCCCTCCGGATCGTCGATCGTTGTTTTGGTGCCAAGTACCAGCCGGATGCCCGAGCTGTCACCGCCAATCGTGCCGATATACACGATGCCGTTCGTGGTGTCTACCTGAAGCATAGTAGTACCTGATGCGTTTTGGATGCTAAAGGAAGCGGTAGAATCCGAAGCATTATGGAAGGTGTTATCGCCCGTAAAGGTTTGGCTGGCCCCTCGCTTGGCAAGGTCATAGTTATTAAGCAAAGTAGCTGAGGTTATTGGGGTGCCGTTGGCGGTGATTTGTTGCGCGCCGACATTTTGGACAAACTCCGGGTCGAGCCAGTAGTTATACGAACTAAAGGTCTGGTTGGGGAACAAGGAACTGGCGCCATAGTGGAAGACACCATTGCCACCATCAACACCTTCTTTCAGGGCGTGGAGCGGACCAGTGTCGACCCCGGAACTCGCAAAAAACCCGATGTCGGCAGCGTAATGTCCTACATTGGTGTGATACGAGACAATGTACGTCGTGTTGGCGGCGATTGGCACCGGGTCGGGGAAAGACACGTCTTGCCACCCGGTAGCGGTCTCGTTGGTAAAGGCTGCGCTGGCAACCAACACGCCCGAGGATGTCCATAAGTTCCCTACGTGTGCACCGGTGTTGTTTATACCCTTATAAAAGCGGACGCCCGTTATAAAGCCGCTTACATCACTGCGGAATTTTAAGCCGAGTTCTACAGCGTTGCCGTCGCTCGGGTCGCTGGGATTGGCCGGAACCGGGTTGGACGGCCAGATGGAAAGGGGCGTGTTGGTAGATTGAGGAACTACCAAGTTCAGGCTGCCGGCAATGGTCACCGTCGCGCCGTTATCGCTGATGATAGAAGCGCCGAGCGTTTGGCTTCCGGTGAACTTGGGAATGGTGTTGGCTTGCCCGCCGACCGCCTGCACGCCGCCGCCTGCACCGATGATATTGGTGACG
>DATGEW010000083.1:0-4479 GCA_035309745.1 Saccharimonadales bacterium (SeqCode) | reverse complement strand
GGGCGGCAAAGCAGTGACCGCGCAATATCACGAAGTACTCGACCGCCTGGGCAACGAGTTTGCAGTGCTGCGTACCGTGCCGCAGGAGGCGATAGAACTGGCGGGTTTCCCGATGCTAAAGCTGGCGATCGAGCGCCTGCGCAACGGTCAAGTCGTAAAAGACCCTGGCTACGACGGCATCTACGGCACCATCAAAGTTTTTAAAGATGCCAGCGAGCGGCAAGAAACAGTTAACCAGCTAAGTTTACTGTAAACCGTTGCTGCGTGCGGCGACACCTGCGCTACAATACCTGCATGGACTTTTTAGGGGAGCTGAACAAAGCGCAGCAGCGTGCCGCGACGGCCGGCGACGGCCCCGTGCTCATTGTAGCCGGCCCGGGCACGGGAAAAACCAAAACGCTGGCCGCGCGCATTGCGTATCTCATAGCGGGCGCCAACGTCCCGCCCGCGCAAATCCTTGCCCTTACCTTCACTAAAAAAGCCGCCGAAGAAATGCGCCAGCGCGTCAATATTTTGTTGGCATCCGGCGGGAAATCGCCCACTGCGTTGCCGTATATTTCTACCTTTCATGCGCTGTGCCACGAATTGTTGGGCGGCCAAGAACTGCAGTTTGTGAGTGAGCCGGCCCGGCTGGACATTATTAAAAAGTTGCCGAAGCCGGCTGCGCTCAAAGGTTTGTCTACCCGCGAGCTCGCGTTAAAAATCTCGCGGACCAAAAATATGGCCGAAACCGATCCGGCTCTGTTGCAGCTCGCCGAGGCCTACGACACTGCGCTGCACGCTCAAAATGGAGCCGATTTCGACGACCTGCTGACGCGCACGCGCGATTTACTCACAACCGATGCTGACGCCCGTACGCGTCTGCAGTCGCGCTTTACGCATCTGCTGGTAGATGAATTTCAGGATACCAACGTGCTGCAATACGAGCTGCTGCAACTGCTGCGCGGCAACGACAATGTCTTTGTCATTGGCGATCCGCTGCAATCTATTTACGGCTTTCGTGGTGCCAGCGGCTCCATTTTTGACACGTTCCGGCAGGATTTCCCCCAGGCCACGGCCATCACGCTCACCATCAATTACCGTTCGGTGCCCGAGGTCGTCCAACTCTCGAACGCGTTGTTTCGGGAAGCACCGGATCTCGAGGCGCACACCAAGCTTGGCGGCCAGGTGTGCGCTGTGCAAGTGCTGAATGAATATTCCGAGGCGGCCTGGGTAGTGGGCGAAATCCAAAAAGCCATTGGCGGCGGCGACTTTTTGCAGGTGGTGAGCGACGATGATGCGCGCACGCACCGCACCTTGCGGGACTTTGCCGTGTTGTATCGCAGCCGGGCGGCGGGCTTGGCGGTGCAACGGGCAATTGCCGAATCCGGCCTGCCGTACCAGGTGGTGGGCGAGGGCTCGCCATACGACAATCCGCAGGTGCAGGCTGTTATCGCCTTGCTGCGGGCGCATGTGCATGCCGACCTGCCGCCGCATGAGGGTTTTACCGCCAGCGAATGGCGGCACGTGCTTGACGTTTTGGCTCAAAGCAAAACCGCCAGCCCGCACACGCTTGCGGGTAATATCATCGGCGCGTTGGGGTTAGAGATTACGCTCGCCCTGCAGCAGTTTTTGAACGGCCTCACCCGTTTCGCCAGCGTTTCTGCTGCGCTTGCGCATCTCGACGCCATGAGCGAGCAAGCTTTTTACGACCCAACCGCCGATGCCGTCACCCTGCTTACCATCCACGCCAGCAAAGGCCTGGAATTTCCGCACGTGTTTCTCATTGCCGCCGAAGACGGCATATTGCCCCACGCGCGCAGCGACATCGAAGAAGAGCGGCGCTTGTTTTATGTGGCGGCCACCCGCGCGCGGGAGCGTCTGGACATAACGCATACCCTGCGCCGGGGCGGCAAGCCCGCTGTGGTGTCGCCATTCGTGACCGCTCTACACGACACGGTGTTACCTAAACATACCGACCCAAACCTGGCGACCGACCAGCGCCGCGCCCAAAAACGCGCTATCAAGCGCAGCCAGCAGAGCCTTTTCTAACCTGCCGGCTGGCAGTACAATATATATGAGTAACAAAGGAGTTCTCGGATGCCCGCTCTCGGAATTATTATACTGATCATCGTGCTTATCATTATTGCGAAAGGTGTGCGGGTCATTAACCAGTACGAGCGCGGCGTGGTGCTGCGTCTGGGCCGCGTGCGCCCGAGCGTAAAGGAACCCGGCCTGCGCCTGATTATCCCGGTAGTCGACAGCATGCGCAAAGTCGGCATGCGGATTGTAACTTTGCCGGTCGATTCACAAAAGATCATCACCAAAGACAATGTGTCTATCGACGTGGCTGCCGTGGCGTACTTCCAGATTATGGACCCCATCAAATCGGTGGTCGCCATCGAAAACGTGGTGGCCGCGACGTATCAAATCGCCCAGACCACCGTGCGTAACATCGTGGGCCAGAGCTCGCTCGACGACGTGCTCAGCAACACCGCCAAGATCAACGAAGCCATTAAAGGTATTCTGGACGGCGTGACCGAAAAGTGGGGCGTGTTTGTAAGCGCCGTAGAACTGAAAGATATCCAGCTGCCCGACAGCATGCAGCGCGCCATGGCCAAACAGGCCGAAGCCGAGCGCGAAAAGCGAGCCAAAATTATCGCCGCCGAGGGCGAGCAACTCAGCGCCGCCGCTCTGGGCGAAGCCGCCGACATCATCAGCAAGCACCCCATTGCCCTGCAACTGCGCAATCTGCAAACGCTGACCGAAATCGCCACCGAAAAGAACAGCACCATCGTCTTCCCGGCGCAGTTCATGGACACCATGCAAAGCATCAAGGCGTTCATGAATAAGGAACAGTAATTTCTGTATGGTTGCCGAACTCCACGACGATGTGGTGGCGCATTTGCAGAAGTATGGCGTGCAGTATACGGTTCTGCCGTGTGAGGATAAGTACGCCGACACAGCTGCTTTTTGCGAGCATTACGGCTACACGCCGGAGCAATCGGCAAATACTATCTTGGTCGCCACCCGCAATGAGCCGGTCAAAATTGCCGCGTGCCTGCTCTTGGCCAGTACGAAATTGGACGTGAACAAAACGGTCAAACAGCGCTTGGGCGGCGGCCGCGTGTCATTTGCCTCGGCGGAGCAAACAATAGCAGCCACCGGAATGCAGCTGGGCGGCGTAACCGTGTTCGGCTTGCCAGAATCCATGCCATTGTACATCGACGCTGCGGTCATGGAACAGGTGCAGGTCGTGATGGGTGGCGGTAATCGTACTACCAAGCTACTGCTTTCACCCCAAGAACTGCTCAAACTGCCCCACGCTGAAGTAGTGGCCAACCTGGCTCTGCCGCGGTAATCCTTGAATAAACCGCGCGTTTACCGTAAAATACCTCTGTTGCGACAATACGTGGCGCTTTAGCTCAGTTGGTAGAGCAGAGGCCTGAAGAGCCTTGTGTCCCCAGTTCGAGTCTGGGAGGCGCCACCAGATTGATTTTCGGCCCAAATTTGCTAAAATCAATCAAGACGTGCGGGTGTAGCTCAGTTGTTTAGAGCGCATCCTTGCCAAGGATGAGGCCACGGGTTAGAGTCCCGTCACCCGCACCAAGTGAGACACTTCCACATTGATAATCCAGAAAACAGCGGTAGAAAGGGCTAATTTGGGTGTTGGAATAACCCGGATAGCTCCACTGCAAACCTTTTGGAAATATCGAACACATCAAGACGCGCTTCTGTTCTAGGGGCGCGTTTTGGTATGTTGCGGCTAAATCCGTAAACTTTGTTTCAATAAATTTGGTAATAGCTTCGAGATTATATTTCTCAATCATCGTTTCGTCTTTGGCAGCCTGGATGGCGGTTATTTTTTCTTCTAGGATTTTATTTTGCTCCTTGAAGACGTCGTCCGAGTAAACGCCGCTGAGGTTCTTCTCAATGAGCGTCTGGCGTGTTTCGTAGATTTTCTTTAGCTCGATGTCGGCCTGGTCGCGTTTTTGCTTCAGCGCGCCTGTACGTTGGTAGTACGCGCGTCGCAAGAAGGCATTAATCAGCTTAGCCGTCTCAGGCTTAAGTGTGACGCTTTTCAGAAGATCTAATGTTTCCGGCTCTATCTTAGAAACCGGCACATTTGATTTTGCGCCGCAGCGTTTAATGCAAAAGTAGTAGCCGTATGTTAAAGTCTTGCCCTTGCTCCAGGCGGCTGTAAATGACTGCCCGCAGCGGCCACAACGAACTATGCGCCGCAAAGGGAAGTCGGGGTTGTTGTAGGTGCGCTTTGCGAGTACAACTGGCGTGTTAAAGTTGCGCCCGTCTAAAATGGCCTGTACGCGGTAAAATGTTTCTTCGGTAATCATTGGCGGGTGCTTGTCAACCTCCCCTTTTCCCGAACACAGCCTTCAGATGTTTTCGCGGCGTAGCTAGGGTTCTGGCGTAGGCTCGTGGCGACATCTTGAGTGCGGTGTGGATGCGTTCGTTGTTGTAGTAATCCACTGCGTTGGCAAC
>DATGEW010000082.1:0-15928 GCA_035309745.1 Saccharimonadales bacterium (SeqCode) | reverse complement strand
CACGATGAGCACTATAAACAACCGGCCGCGGACCTGAGCGAGATATTTTTGGAAGCTGTCCATGTTATTTGTAGGCTACGTGATTAGTCGCATTGACGATGGTAATCCAAGTTTGGCCGGCATTGAGCTTGAGTGGTTTGCCGGCGGCATCCACAAAACTGAACTGCGCGGTGTTGGCGGCTTTGCTCCAGGTACCTTCGGTGACGACACCGTCCTGGAAGACATACATGTGGCCGGTGCCCAGCGTGTCGTAGCTGGTGTGCAGGTCGTCGGCCTCGATGCCTTGGTTCATGACCAGGGCGACGACCACTTTTGGCTCAATTTGTGTTTGGTTGCCTGCGGCGTCCAGCTCCATATGCGGCGTGCCGCCCTCGCTGCGCTTGTAGGCGTTTGCCGGGGCGTCGTAGTCGTAGTGCACATTAAAGTCGCTGCTGGAAACGGTAAAATCGATGCTGCTGGCGGTGGGCGTTTTGCTGGGCGTGTCGGCCTTGCGGGCAAAGCCGGTGTAGTTGGCCGCGCCAAAGCCTTTTTTGGCTTCCAGCGCGTTAAGCTGGTCCATGCTGGTGTACACGTTGTGCGGCGCATAGCGCGAGCTGATGCGCTGGTAATAGCTGCCGTTGTAGAACTGGTCGAGGTCCTTCGCATTCCAGCTGGACATGTCTTGCAACGCCTCCGGGCTACCGCCCACATGGGCGATTGCCGCGTCAAAGCCGAGCGCCCACTGGATGTAATACGGCCGCACCGAGCGCACCGGCCCGATGTACGCCGCCGACGTATCCTGCCACAGCGTGAGGAAGCGCGTAATGCCGCCCTCAGCCACGGCTTCAAACACCACGCCGGCGTGGTCCAGGCCGGACTGCGGCCGGGCGAAAGTGCTGTTTTCGATCATGATGCCGGTGACCGGCTTTTGGTTGAGGCTGGGGTCTACCTGCAGGCCGGTGAGCGTCGAGGCAACGGTGGTCGGTTTGGGCGGCAAGGGCGCGGGCTTGGGCTTGGTTTTGATAGCAATCACGGGCTTGGGCTTAGGATGATGCAGCACGAGCGCGGCGGTTACTCCCCCGCCCCCCAGCACCACTACGGCTGCGACCGCAAAGATAATCCACTGCTTTTTACTGCGCCCTTTGAGCCACGCTACCAGAGAACGCCGGTGACGCGGCGGCTTGGCGTCGCCACCGCCGGTGTCCTGTTCGTTCATGCCGCCGCGCGTTTCTTCGGTATCGTTTCCCTGTTGTGCTTCCTCGGCCGCAATTTGTTCCGGCGTGCGGAACGGCGGGTCATCGGGCTGTGCCGAACCCTTACCTACCACAATATTGGCAGTATGTCGCTGCACTGCCGGATGCATTCCACTATTACGCCGCCGCCCGCGGATACCATCAATCATAACCACTATTGTACCAGCTTGCGCTTAAATGTTGACCTTTTTGGGTGCCGGTTTAGAGTGCGGCGAGCATCGCATCGAGGCGGCGGAGGCTGGTTTCTTTGCCGAGGACGGCCAGAGTGTCGGCCAGGCTTGGGCTGGCGGGCGCTTGGGTGGTGGCGATGCGGACCAGGCTAAACAGCACCCCTGGTTTTTGGCCGGTTTGCTCCAGCAGGTTGTTGAGGCGCTCGGTGAGGTCGGGCACGGAGAAGTCGCTGGCCTGGAGAGCGGCTTTGGCCTGCTCCAGCAGACTTTTGAGCTCGGCTGACTCCAGCTTTTTGAGTTGCTTATTGCCCTGCCAGAGCTCGGAGTTCACGGGTAAATCTGTGAAGAAAAAGGTGGTGAGCGCGGGCAGTTCGGCGAAGTATTTGAGGCGTTCTTGTACGAGGGTGAGCACGTTAAGCTTGTACTCGTCGCTCGCCTCGCCTGCTCCGGGCGGCCAAAAATCCTTCACGCGCTTGTACAGTTCTTCCGGCGCCAGCGAGCGGATGTGCGCGCCGTTCATCCACAACAATCGTTGCTCGTCAAACTTCGCCCCGCCTCGCTGTACGCGGTCCAGGCGGAATTTTTGTACCAGTTCGGCCACGGTAAAAATTTCTTGCTCGGTGCCGTCGTTCCAGCCGAGCGACGCCATAAAGTTCACTAATGCTTCGGGCATAAAGCCCTCGCGCGCGTAGTCTAAAATATCTTTGGCGCCGTCGCGCTTGCTCAGTTTTTTCTTGCCGTCTGGACCCATTACGAACGGTACGGTGGCCAGCACCGGCGGCGTGATGCCGAGGGCCTCGTACAAATTAAGGTATTTCGGCACGCTGGCGATGAATTCCTGGGAGCGGATAACATGCGTGCACTCCATGAGCAGGTCGTCGATGATATGGCAGAAATTGTACGTCGGATAGCCGTCGGACTTCACCAAAATGAAGTCATCCACGGCTTCGGGGCCGGTGTGCAGGTCGCCGAGTACGGCGTCGTGCCAGTCGTAAGCCTTAGGCTCGCTTTTAAACCGTAGCGGCTGACTGCCATCCCAAGCCGGCGGATGCTCCGGCCGGTGGTCGCGGAACAAAAATGGTTTTTTGGCGGCTTTGGCTTCCTCGCGAAATGTGTCCAATTCTTCCGGTGTGTATGGGTCGGCGTAAGCGCGGCCTTCGGCCACGAGTTTGTCGGCCCACTCTTTGTATGTGGTGAGCCGCTCACTTTGCTTGTACGGCCCATATGGCCCGCCAACGTCAATGCCCTCGTCCCAATCCAGACCCAGCCAGCGTAAGCTTCGCATGATATGCTCGGCCGAACCTTCTACCTCACGGACCTTATCGGTGTCTTCCAGCCGCAAAATAAACTGCCCGCCGGTTTGCCGGGCAATAAGCCACGCGAACAGCGCGGTGCGCACGCCGCCGACGTGCATAAACCCGGTGGGGCTGGGCGCAAAACGGGTTCGAGCTGGTTTCATAGCCGCCATTATAAGAGAAAACTCCCCTGTTGTCACGAATGTCTGGGCGCTTGTTACATGCTCATTGCCAGTTGCTGGATGTCGGTGGTGCTGAGCGGCGCGTTGCCGACGACATCGTAGCGGACGTTGCCAGCAACCCATACGGCGTTGGAATCGTTATAGATGTATACGATGCGGCCGCCGGCGTCCACGGTCTGGTGGGCGCCCTGCAGCGGCAGGGTGTTGTCGAGCAGGGTTTGGTCGTCCCAGTTAGTTGGTTGCTGGGTGACGGTGTAATTGTTTTCGCCCGAGCGGTACACCATGCTTACCGTGTCACCGCTGCGTTTTACGCCGCCGGCCAGCGCGTAGCCAACGGGGGCATAGCTTGGCATGCTCGCCTTAAAACCGGCCTGGACAGACGCCACATGCAGCTGTATGTTCGGCATATTCAAGAACGCCACGAAGCTGGCAATGACCAAAAAAGTACTGGTAAGCGCGAGTACGTTGGTAAGCTTGCGCCGCCGCGAGCGGCTCACCCGGTGCGGCGGCTCGGTATGGCTGGTAGCTTTGGCTATGGCCGCTTCAAATATGTCGGGCGACCGTACGGCGCTCTGAGATGAAAGGGGCGCCTGGCGCACCGGTATGCCGGGCATGGTTTTAACCGGAATGTGGTAATCCGTGGAGTGCGTTATGCCGGCGAGCCGTGAAAAGCGCGCCACGGCCGCATGTTTGAGGGTCTTTTGAGCACGTGCCAAGCGGCTCGGGTCAACGCTGGCCGCCGACCGCTTGGGCGTGAGCGCGGAAGATGACACTGGTGCAAGCTCGGCCGGTGCCTGCGGTTTGATCTCTGGCTTGAGCGTGAACACGGGCTTTTGCACTGCCCGGCGCATGAGCGTACGGGCATGTTGGGGCTGATGCGCGGCAATAGAGTTGGCCGGGCTGGCGGCGCGTACCACCACTTCGGAAGAGACAGGTTGTACGACAGGTGTTGTATTTTTTGCAACGCCCTTCTGCCCTTTCTTTGCTTTTTTGGCTGGCGCGGCCTGCACGTCGTTCACCCGTTTGGCTTTTGGAGTCGGTACGGTGGTTTTGGGCTGCATCGCCGTGGCTATGGCGGTAGGGCGAATAAACCCGTCAACCGCCCTACCCTTTGCGGTTTTGGCGGCAGGAACGGCTTTTTTTGCGGCCTTGGCCGCCGAGGCACGCGCCGGACCCAGCAACGCGCCAGTGATCGCGTCGTACCGCTTGCCGTTCAGTTCTAAGATGTTTTTACTCACCGTTTTGGTTACCCTCGTTCGCTTTGTCACGCAAGCGTAAGCTATATGTATAGTACCGCGCACAGCCAGTGCACGCAAGTGACGGAACATAATTTGTCGTATCCTTGCCCATATGGCATATAATAGGATCACGGTATGGATTTTCTTGATCCCAAAAAACAAAGAGCCCATTCGCTGCGCATGACCACGGGATATGTCATCCTGGCGCTGGCCATGCTGCTGGCGACGACTATTTTGGTATACCAGGCGCGCGGCTACGGCATCGACAAAAATGGGCGGATTATTCAGAACGGGTTGGTATTTTTTTCGTCGCAGCCGGGCGGCGCAGCCATTCGCGTCAACGGCGTACAGAAAGGCCAGACCAATACGCGGCTGGTGCTGCCTGCCGGAGCGTACACCATTCAGCTGGAGCGGCAAGGCTACCGCACGTGGCAGCGGGCCATTACGGTAGATGGCAGCGTGGTAGAGCGTTTTGACTATCCATTTTTGGTGCCAACCACCTTAACCACGACGCTGACCAAGCAGTATACCGCCCAGCCCGGCTTTGTGGCGCAAAGCCCGAACCGGCAGTGGCTGCTGCTGCAATCCGGCGCGGCTGCCGATCAGTTTGATGTGTTTGACCTAACGGTGGCAAAGCCGGTGGCGCGTCCGCTGGTGGTGCCGTCGGACGGCTTTACTGCTGGCAGTACGACAACCGGGTGGCAGCTCGTGCATTGGGCGGACGATAACCGGCATGTACTCCTCAAGCGCCTTTTCGACAAGCAAGGCCAGGCGGGCAGCGAATATATCCTGCTCGACCGCCAGGACCCCTCTCAGACACAAAATCTTACCACGCTGCTTGGCTTCAACCCGGCCACTATTTTGCTGAAAGATGGCGCGTACGACCAATATTATGTATACGACCAAAATGCCGGGCAGGTATTTACGGCGACGCTGAAAAAGCCGTCGCCCGTTCCCCTGTTGCAGGATGTGCAGGCCTTTGCTGCCGATGGTACGACGTTGCTGTACGTCACGGCCGACGGTGCGGCGCCGGGCAAGGTGCTGATCCGTTTGCGTCAGAACGACCGCACGTACACGTTGCGCGAGGGGCCGGCTGGCACACAGTTGCTGGCGCTTGCCAACTATAGCGGTACCCGCTACGTGGCCGCCGGTGCGCAAGACGACAGCAAGGTGTATGTGTATCGCGACCCGGCGGGTACGCTCGACAGTAATCAGGTGCTGGTGCCGGTCCAGATTTTGAAAACAACCACTCCCACCGCCCTCACTTTTTCCGACAGCGCCCGTTTCGTAATGGCCGAAAACGCCACGCAGTTTAGCGTGTACGACGCCGAAACCAACAAGGGCTATGCGTTTACCGCCAAAGACCCGCTGGATGCTCCCCAGGCCAATGCCAGCTGGATGGACGGGTTTCACCTCACGTATGTCAGCGGTGGTAAGACTGAAATCTTCGACTTTGACGGTACCAACGTCCAGGCACTCGCGGCTGCCGTCCCGGCTTTCGCGCCTTTCTTTACCCCCAACTACCACACGCTCTATACCGTGAATGCCGTAGGCGCGCTTACCAGCACCTCATTGATCGTCCAATAATAACCCCAAGGCTTATAGCGAGGTGAGCCAGCCCCACAGGCGGCTCCAAAGCGTGGGCCCGTTGTCGGCCAGGCGGGAGGGCGCGCCTGCTGTTTGGCTGGTGGCTGGTGCGGCCGTGTTGCTGCTGGGGTCGGGGCTGATTTGTTCTCCCCACACCACCAAGCGGTGCAAGCTGGTGCCGGGCGGATCGCAAGTAATGAGGGTGGCCGTGGCCGTTTTGCCCGCCACCGGATTCAGCACGTCTACCTCGGTCGGCTGCACGATTTTCTTGTCGTAGACTTTGTAGGTGTACACCTTGCCGCCGTTGGTGAGGTAAAAAATGTCGCCTGGCTCCAGCGTGTGCAGCAGCACGAACGCAAATTTGTATTTACCCGGGTTAAATATGTTGTTGCTGCTGTGGCCGAAAAAGGCGGCGTTGCCCTGCTGCCCCGGCGCCGAGGTGGTCGGGTAATGCACCACGCCGTCTTCCAGAGAGTTTTCGATGTCGCTTTCGTTGTTGGACGAGCCGTATATAATTGGCAGCTCCACATTTATTTTGGGGATGATAACCTCCGGCGTGGCGGTGGGTGCGACGCCGTCGCTGCTCAGGATGATGGGCGTGGCGCTCGCATGGCTGCCCGGCTGGATAAATGGCGCGATAACCACCTCATTAAAAAAGCCGAACAGAAAAATGAGCAGCACCAATCCACCCACGCCGAGCCCGAACAGCAATGATTGCACGTGGTGTTTCACCCTGAGCTGCGCTTGGTTTGCCGTGCGGACTTTTTTAAGCACTTGCCGTTTGATGGTGGCGACGTCGCGATGGTCGGCAGGATACTTCGGCTTTTTTCCTGCGAGGGGTTCGGGTTCGGCCGACACGACCACCATGCCCGCCGGTTTCTGCTCGGCAGCAGACTCGGGCCTAACCGCCTGCTCCGTGTGGGTGGCGCTCGCCCCGGCCGTGCGCTGCACGTACTGTGTGTAGGCCGACGGCCGCCGCGCGTTTGCCGCGTAAAATTCCTGCCAGACTTCTTGCTTTTCGTGGTCCGGCAGCGCGGCATAGTAGGCGTGCCAGGCGGTTTGAATTTCCGCCAGCGACTTGCCGCTGGTGCTGAGCCGGTGCATAAACTGCTGGTGTTTGGAGCGCGGCGCAGCCGCCTCGGCCTCTGCTTCTTCTTGCCGGACGTTTGGCTCGCTGGCGTACAATGCATCTATTTTGCTGCGGATGAGCGCTACGGCCGCGTTTTCTTCCTCGTGTTCGCCGTGTTTCGGCGGCTCAATATGATGTCCGTTGCCGTGCGGCAGCACGTAGCCGGTGCCTGTATCCTGTCTGTTGTCTGTTGGTTCGTCTGCAAATAAGGGGTTCATAAAATAGCTTATGCTCGCGTAATCTCCTTAATTATAGTACAATCTGGAGCGAGTCCTTTAGAAAACACCTGGGCGGGTGGCGGAATTGGTAGACGCGCTGGACTCAAAATCCTGTGGGAGCAATCCCGTGAGGGTTCGATTCCCTCCTCGCCCACCAAATATAGAAGAAAAATACTCAAAGAGCACTAGAAAGTGCTCTTTTTGTTCCAGAAAATCAGCACCTGTGGAAGAATCTATTGACGTGGCCATGTTCCATTAGAATAATGGAACATACTACAGACGCGTCCTCGGTATAGCATTTAACATAAGATTTATTGTAGAATTACAGTAAGATTTTTCACAAAATTTTGTAACTTTTCCTAGCGACTCTCATATGGCAACCCAATGACACTTATCGAGGCCTCGGCAAATCTCCCCGGCTACGCCGCCAACTATCCTGGCGGGCTGCCTGTGTTGGATGCCGGCTGGGTAAATGTCCCACCGGAAGATCGCTTAGCGCGGATGCAAGCATCCGACATTGGTCCGGACGTTCGCTGGCTATTTCAAGCTGTGCGCAGGCAGGCAGGTCATGATCATGACGGGGCGATCAACGACGGCATGTACCTGGCCTACGCCCAGCCGCGAGGTCTGACGTACAGGCAGATCGGCAGCATCGCCGCCGAAGCACGGGAGCGCGGCACCGATCCCTGTCTCGTTTTTAGGGAGTGTTTCGATATAAGAGGTACGCATGCCTCCGTGCGGGACAAATATCCCGATGAAACCCCTGACCAATACGCCGACTACATCAGCGATAAGGTGCTTACGCGGCCCGCAGACCGCAGGACGAGGGCCGTTATCTGAGTTCGTATGACGACTATGACATTCCCGGCTCGCGCTTCAGCGTGGATTTTTCCGGCCACGACAGTCCGCTGGTAGCCATGGGGAGGATCCGCCGGGGTGATCTCGGAGGCGGGATGCGGACGATCAATAACAGCGCATATCATATAATGCGCTGGGGTGAGGCGCTCAATTTTGCCACCGATGCGTCACTCGACCGCTATCATACCCCGCACTTTTCGTTGGCGGTCGAAGCTCTAGCGGCAGCGTATGGCAGCCAAGCCGACGAAGTGCTGGTGCACTACGCTCCGGCGCTACTTCGTTCCTCGCTCAGTTGGCTGGAAGGCATTGACCACCTAAAGAACGTGCCCGCCAATCAAGGTGGTGCGTTCAAACGGGTGAGGATTTTCCCCGAGCGCAATGGACGGCGGCTAAGGGGCTTTCGAAATTATTCCGATGCGATTATTAATATAGATGAGTTTTACCGCGGCGTGCGCGATGAAGGTGTGCTCGAAGACATTGAAACGCTGGAGCGGAGCGCCCAGGGCCTTACTGGCGAAGCACGTATTAGACGGATGGAATACACAATGCGCTGCATTTTAGCGGCGTGCGAGACTAAAAAAGATTTTCAGCCCAGCACGCAGTCGTCCGACTTTTTAACGCTCGAAAATTTGCGCACTATCGACTTGGCGCCGGTAATGTTGCAAGCGCTGATCGCCCACAAATTTGCGCTAACTGCTAAGGCGCTTCGACTCAGACGCCAGGATGGTGACGAGCCAATGGCCGAATATCTCGAAGGTTGGGTGCAGGAGCTGAAAGAGCTAATAGGCACCATGTGGGTCGACAAGAGCGACACCGAGGGCTACCTCAGCGACCTAGACAAAAACGGCAACCCGACTGGTGCGTATGACCTCACCTGCTGTTATCCATTGTTTGTACCGGGCATGGTGCCCTACGACCGGCAGGTAAAGATGGCGAGCACGTTCGTAAACCATCTGGCACGGCCATATGGCTACCTTATCTCGCCTGCCACTACTGGTCAGCAGTGGGACGGTGACCCAGATAAGGTAGACGCGCGCGGTAATATTATCGAGTTCGGTGACAACCGTGGCTGGCCTGGCGACATTATGTTGGCCGGCGAAGCGTTCTTGACGGCGGCCATCGAGGCGCAGAAAGCCGGGCGCGACCCAGAACCGCTCATCCAGGCTGCCGAAGTGGCACTACGCGTCGTACCCGGTATTGCTATTTCCCTTGAGGAGCTAAAGCATTTCAAGGAGAAACTAAATGTTGTACGACCGGCCAAGTTCGTCAATGGCGGCGAATATGGCAGAACCGAGGATGAAGAGCAAAAAGGCTTTGGTCTGACAATTGCGGCGCAGCGCAGTTTAGCCGGGCGCGATTTCCGCCATGAGGTGGCCAACCCGCAAGACTCCTGGCGCGATTTTGCATTTGCGCGAGTTTCCAGTGGCCTGCTGGTAGCTAGCAATGAGCGATTTGGCAGGCGACGCCGTCGCTAGTTTGCGATTAAGCTCGTCGTAATTGCCTCGAACCCGCGCGATGGGTTTTGCAGCCACCAGACGCTCGCGGCAGCGGCGGTTTTGGTGCGCCACAGGCGCGATTCCGGGCTGAGGCGAGTGCTGCTTACTCGTCCGTCCAGGGCCACGAACAGGGTGTCGAGATGCTTTACGACAATTCCCGGGGCGAAGGCGGCGGTAAAATCGTGCAGCCATTCTACGAGCAGCAACAGGTCCATACTAAAGAGGACCGGGCGGGCAAATTTCGCTGCCGTACTTAAGCGTTGCAGCTGGCTGAGGCTAAGCACCAGCAGCGTGCCTGGCCGATGGAGCACGGTGTGCGGCGCGCTGGCCACGTAATCAACGGCATCTTTGGTGAGGGTGACCAGGCTGGGGCTTTTTTGTAAGAATTTTTCGATGACGATGGCCGTCTCGCTGTTTCTGCCCAGGTCTCCCGCTAGCAGCACGCCGTCTGCCCAGGCGCTATCGGCCAAAAATTCGCTCAACGCCTTTTGGCTGAAGCTACCGCTGGGCGTGCTAGGCGCAAACTCACCATTTTCCAGGACGCGGCCGACGATTTTTTGGACGGCACTGGACAGCAGCACGCGCGCGGTGCCGATGCCTGCCCGCACCGCCGCGGCGTACGCTTCGGCAACGGCGGCAAAGCCGTACAGGTTGCCACCAATAATCAGGAGTTTGCCGGCTGCCGTGCGGTGTTCCGGCCGGCTCCACTCCAGCTCAGGAAACAGCGGTTTGCCCGGTTCCTGGCGCAGCCAATACTCGCGTTCCATATGGCTATTGTATAACAGCTGGCGCCGGAGCTTTGTGGATATCGTGTTCGTCGATATGGTCGCCGGCGCCCTGTACGATGCGGCCGGTAAAATAGGCGTAGGTGCCAGCGAGCGCGTCGGGCAGCCAGCGCCGGTCGGCGGGCCACATGTCGTCGTAGGGTATGTCCTTGGCGTGGAACCATTTTGGCCGCATTTCTTCGGTTTCGGCGGGCTCGCCCTCCCATTCGGTAGTGGCATAGATAAAAATGCGGTGGCCGTCAAATCCCGGCAAGCCGGGCATGAAAAAATCGATGGCGCCCAGTAGCCGCAAATGGCGCGGCGTGACACCGACTTCTTCTTGTGTTTCGCGGATGGCCGCAAGCTCCGGCGTCTCGTCGGCTTCCACCTTGCCGCCCGGCGCGTTCCACTTGCCCGCGCCAAAGCCGCGTTTTTTCATGGCCAGCAACACTTCATCGCCGCGGCGCAAAAACAAGAGCGTCGTGTCTTTCATGCAGCATCTCCAGTAGCCTTTTTGGCGCGATATGCCTTTTTGATGCGTACATACTCTTCGGCACTGTCGTGGTCGGGACTAAAGATGGTGGTCGGGTATTTTTCGATAGCTCGCTGGAGTTTACTGCGGTACGCTGTAGCCACGTCAATATCTAACACGTCCGCCAGGTTGAGACAATACAGCAGTACATCACTTAGCTCGTCGGCAATATCTTGTTTGTTAGCCCCTGAGTAGTCGTCCCACTGAAAGTGTTCCATGAGTTCGGCAGCTTCAATAGCAATGGACATTGCCAGATTTTTAGGGCTGTGATGTGTGCGCCAGCCGCGTTCGTCGCGGAAGCGTACGATCAGATTTTTCAACTCCTGAATGGTAGTAGTGTCGTCCCGGGGAGGCTCGGTATGCTCGTTCATATATCCAAGGTGATGCTTATCGGGCAGTGGTCGGAGCCCATGACGCTGGCGTGGATGTCGGCGGCCTTCACGTGCTTTTTGAGCGCGTCCGACACCAAAAAGTAGTCGATGCGCCACCCCACGTTCCGTGCGCGGGCGTTGGCAAAGTGCGACCACCAGGTGTAGTAGCCATTTCCCTGCTTAAACATGCGCAACGTGTCCACAAAGCCGGCATCCAAAAAGTTCTGGAAGCCCTGGCGTTCTTCGGTGGTAAAGCCTTTTTTGCCGCGATTCGGCTTGGGGTTGGCCAGGTCGTCTTCGGTGTGTGCTACGTTTAAGTCGCCGCAAAAGATCACCGGCTTCTTTTTCTCCAGCTGCTTGCAGTACGCCAAAAATGCCGGGTCCCAGTGCTTTTCGCGTAAAGGGATGCGGCTCAAATCGTCTTTGGCGTTGGGCGTGTACACCGTTACGACGTAAAACTTGTCGAACTCGGCAGCAATCACCCGCCCTTCTTTGTTGGGGTCGCCGTATACGTCGCCGGTCACTTTATACTTTTTAACGATATCTTCCGGCAGTCCGTTGAGCACGGCCAGCGGCTTCGGCCTGGCAAAGATCGCCGTGCCGCTGTAGCCCTTTTTTTCGGCCGAATTCCAATATTCTTCGTAGCCGGAAAGGTCGATGACGGCCTGCCCGCGTTCTGCTTTGGTTTCTTGCAGGCACAAAATATCCGGCTGCTCTTTTTGGATAAACGGCACAAATTCGTCCTTGCGCACCACCGCCCGAATACCATTGACATTCCACGAGTAAACTTTCACCATGCCCCTAGTATATAGTATTTACATTATTGACACTGTCCGATTGGTACAGTATGCTCATCCCGATGTCGCATGAACTCAACGTGGCGCTGGTGGCTGGCGGCGCACAGTCCTCAAAAAGTTCGATTAGCGAGGCCATGGCCGCCTACGCCGAACACTGTGGTTTACGGGTAGTGTACGGTGACGCAGGCAAGCATTACCGCCGGCTTACGACGTTAACACGGGATCAATTCCCCGGTGCGGGCGCAGAGCTGCCTCCCGAAGACGAACTGGCTGACGCAATAAGCGTTGTATTGAAGAGTCACGAAGCAGATGACGAAGAGCGGGATTGGGGCGACCTGCACACTCCCGGTATTAATGCTTGGGTGTCGCATGTAGCAAACCGGCATCCAGTAAAGGCTGATGCCCTCGCCTGGTTTGAGCGCACGGGCGACCGCGCGCTAGATCGCGAATCGGACCTGCTCGTTATTAACGGTCGGCAGCCCCGCCAGGTGCTTGCATCGTGGCTGGCGCGCACCGGACTTGTTCCAGTAGTCGAGCTCTGGACACAGTGTGACCCTACTGAGGCCGCGCACCGCTCATTTAAAGGTAGGCCGTATACAGAAGAGGAATTCGATTCGGCGCGAGATAAAATTGTCGTCCGTCGAGTAGCTGACACTCAGCATACAGAATATGCAGTGCGGCGTCCGAGGCCGCTCGTGCCGTACCGGACTCACGATCTTAGCGACGTAGGATTACGGTGGGCGGCTTCCCTTGCGGTAGACTTGTCATGGTTGACCACGGGAAACGAAGGAGCGCTGCCTCACTCAATCGGCATTGACACCACTAAGATACCTTATGAGAGGATGGTTGCCGCCACAGGCTTTATCTTAGATGCGGCTCTGTCAAGGGCCCCGGTTCCTGTAGCCGGCCAAGGCTAGTTTTTTTCGTGAGAGTCTGCTAGGCTTAAACCGATGTACAAACGCGTGCTGCTCAAGATTTCGGGCGAACAGCTGGCTGGCAAGCATGAGTTTGGTGTTGACCCCGAGGTGGCGCATTACTTGGCACGCGAATGCAACAAGGTGTTGCAAAGTGGCTGCCAGCTGGTGTTGGTGGTTGGCGGCGGCAATATGGTGCGCGGCGCCGAGCTGGCCGGGCACGGCATTAAGCGGGTCACGGCCGACCAAATGGGTATGCTCAGCGGCCTCATGAACGCTATGGCGCTCACCGATATTTTCGAAAGCGAGGGCGTGCCCACCCGCTGCATGAGCAATATTTATGCGCAGCAAATCGCCGAATCGTATTCGTACCGTTTGGCCGAGAAGCATTTGGAGCGTAGCCGCCTGGTAATTGTCGCCGGCGGCATCGCCCGCCCCTATTTTACGCACGATACGGCAGCGGTGAGCATCGCGCTGGAGCTCGACTGCGAAGTAGTGCTTAAGGCTACCAAGGTAGACGGCGTGTACGATAAAGACCCGGCACAGTTCAACGATGCCAAGAAGCTCGACAAAGTTACCTACCAAACCGCGGTCGAGAACGCCGCCATCAAAGTAATGGACAAAGCTGCGCTCGGCCTGGCCATGGAGCAGCACATCCCGGTTATCGTGTTTAACCCCATGCAGGATGGCAATCTACTCAAGATTGCCCAGGGTGAATCCATCGGTAGTTATATTTCGTAAGTCTTAGGAGCACTTACCGGTTGGCAATATACGGGTCGTCGTGCCCGCTCAAAATGTTGATGACGCTGTCGGTGGTCATATCACTGGCAAGTTGCAAGGCGGTATGTGTGTTGAAGCCGGTATTTTGGTTACTTGCATACCACTGACTCAGCGGTAGTTTCTGGAACCGCTCATCATGCACCCCGCCGCCTATATCAAACGCAGCCCGCACGCCTCGGTTCGTGATTGCCTCATACAAGGCGTCCATATCTACTGCAAGATGACTTGCTGCGTTTACGAATAGCGTTTCGGGCTGGAAGTGCGTAATGACATCACGACTGAAAATTTGTCCCGCCTGTGTTGAAACATGGTTAGTGATCACATTGCAGGTGCCGAGCAGTTCGTTAAGATCGCGGTACGTTATGCCGAGCTCCGATTCGAGTTGCGGCTTGCGCGTGCGATTATAGTACGATACTTCTTTTGCCCCGAGGGCGAGGAGGAGGCGCGTTACGCGTTCACCAATCCGGCCCATACCCACCACGCCAATGCGTACGTCGGCCAGCGAGGGGCAAGTGATAAAGTCTGCTTTCCCGGGACCGCCAAGTTCCATCACGCGGCGGAGCATCATCAGCATGAGCGTAATGGCGAACTCAGCAACGGCAAACGTGGTGTTACCGGGGGTGTTGGTAATAACGATACCTTTTTTTGTGGCAGTCTCGTGCCCGGGGATGTGTGCGGCCCAATCCGCACCGGTAAAGGCAATTACACGGAGGTCGTTTGCCGCCGCGATCACTTTATCGGTTACCTCTTCAATGCCGCCCAAAATATAGCCATTTTTTCCCTGCAGGGCGGCGATAAGTTCGTCTTCGGTGGCTTGCAGTTTGTTAAGACGCTCTACCTCCAAGCCGGCGGCGCGCATTTTTTCTTCGTGCTCCGGAAAAATAAATAATGAGTCGGTTATAAGAACTTTTTGCATGGTTCCCTTTCTTTATCTTGCAACTAGTGTGAGTGTACCGCACATTTTTGAGTGCTGTCACCTTGCAATATGGATGTAAGTATTGCATAAGGTGGCTGTTTTTGATAAACTGTTCACCATGTTGAACAACAAGGACACTATTGTATCGCAGCTTCATTTACTCGGGCTCAGCCGGGACGAAGCGACGCTGTATTTGGAATTGCTCAAGGAGCCGAGCACGCATTTGCGCCTGGCGCACGCTACCGGCATTAACCGGACAAAAGTGTATCGGCTGGCCTCCGAACTGGAACGGCGTAGTCTGGTGACGCGGCGTACCGACGACCGTGGCACTTTTTTGGTAGCGACCGATCCGGCGACGCTCGAAGTCCAGCTTATCAGCCAAGAGCAAAAAGTGCAGCGCCAACGGGAAGCCTTCACTGCTCTCTTGCCCATGCTCACTCCTCTACAGCAGCGTGGCAATAGCCATTTCGCCGTGCATACCTACGAGGGCGAAGACGGATTCAAACAAATGTTGTGGCATGAGCTAAAGGCCAAAGGCGAGAATCTTATTTTTGGCAACGGCACCATCGAAGATCTGGTTAGTGACCGGCGGTGGGCCGAAAAGCATCGGGCAATGACCGTACAAACCAACTACAACGTTCGCGAAATTATTAACCCGCGCACCAAAACGTTTCCCTTCACGCTCAATGACGATTTTGTGAAGCAGCACTACGCATACCGCCTCATAAGCCCTGAGATTGTGCGTTTGCAAAACCAGGTGGTCATATATAACAATACTGTCGGCTTGTATCATTGGCGGCAAGAGCAAAAGGTGGGCGTAGAAATTATAAACGAAGCGTACGCCAACATGATGCGCGACGTATTCGAGCATTTTTGGGCTATCGGCAAAGAAGCAGTTGACTACCGGGGTTAGAACTCGAACGATTCACCCGTAGCCAAGCGTCGGTAATCGGTGTGGTAGCGCTTTAGTATGTCGCCGAACCAGTTCTCGGTTATGGTAATGCCGATATCGCTCAAGAGCGCGTCGTGCGTGGGTACGGCCACGTTCGGCTTTACGGCATCGAGAAAGTCCATTATTTCGCCGGTTTTTTGCCAAGGGCCGCTAATGGGCAAGGCAAGAATCTGCACGGGAATGCCGGGCAAGGTCAGTGCGTCGCCCGGGTAGTAGAACTGTCCGTTTACCAGCACGCCCACGTTTTCGCACATTGGGCGGCTGGGGTGAATGAGCGCATGCTGCGCACCATAAAATTGCAGCTTGAACGGGCCGACGGTGGCTTGGTCGCCGCCGGTAACGGTCCTGACGTTCAGGCCGGCGAGCTGCTTGGCGGCGTCGCTGGGCGTAAAAATGGTAACGTCCGGGTTGGCGGCAGCGATCGCCCGTAGGTGCTCGATACTCATATGGTCGCCATGTTCGTGAGTTACCATCACGCCGGCAATGTGCTCGAGGTC
>DATGEW010000081.1:0-11999 GCA_035309745.1 Saccharimonadales bacterium (SeqCode) | reverse complement strand
AAGCGCCGAACCAGAAAGCTGGTTGCTGATGCTTGGTATTGGGAAGATGACGAGGTGGAGCGACCGAGGGTGCGATTTACGACGGCCGACAAATTGAAAGAGCATGGCTTGCTGGCGAAGGATATTTGGGAACAGGCGTAGAGCTTCTGCTAGCCTTTATAGAACTTTCGTTTGTACTCAAACGAAAGTCACCTATTTGCCGAAGGGAAATAGGTTTGGTTTAAGCAACTCCGCTACGGGAGAATATCTTAAAAATTAAAGATTATGATAACCTTAAACTGATGACAGAGAACACTTTACCCTATATGAACAATGGGATTCCTCCTGAAGCGCGTCGCGGGACTATAGAAGACCTCGGCGAAGGAGCAGCCCAGTATCGTGAGATGGCTGCCACCCCAGACTTAACCTCCGACTCCCAACGAGAGCCTATACCGGAAACCGCCGAAACGCCGACCACTGTTGAGGCGAGAAAACTCGACGCACTTTTGAAGCACCACAGCGAACTCTTGGGTGCAGGATACGAGATTAGGCCCGTTGGTGAACTAGGGTTTGTTATCGATCTCAAAGGCGAGCCCGCCGTAGCCGGAAATGACTGGGCGTTCTTTGATCTCGACGATACAACAATAGCCTACTCCAAGGCCAAAGAGGCGCGCCTGGAAGCCTACACGAACCATGTCACCCAGGAACTGGGTTTTGATCTCGATCCAGCAATCTATAGGCGAGTCTTAGATGTGACTGACAAGTTTTCCCGCTGGCAAGAAAATGGTGAAGACACATATCACGTCAATGCTCACGTTGCTTCAGCGAGCTGGATGACTGACCGCTTGAAAGGCCTCAGTCCAGACGAAGCACAGCAAGCGGTATCGGACATGGAGGCTCAACTGACGAGAATTAAACAGGAGCAATCCGGAGTGGGCGAAGCCAGACAAGAGGGCGATCCATTCCATTTTGAAGGCAGTAAATTCGTACACAGAAGTCTAATACCCTGGTCTCGCGGCATGGAAGAAGTCTTTAGGGTTTCTATGGTGCAATCACCTAGCTATGTAGGCGCTGTGGAATCTATTACTGCTCTTGGGCGGCCTGTAGGTGGCCAGGAAAAAGTTAATGTGGGTGCTTTCACCTATGGCGAACCGCCTTTTCAACTTACAAAAATCCTTGAGTTAATGCAGGTGCAAGCTGCTGCGGGCGAATCCTTGCCCTTTTCGCAGATTTGGCTCACAAAGGCTCCAAAAGGTGACTTTATGACAGAGTTAGCCGCCATGAGCACATCTGAACAGGATGAGGTATTCGGTGGCACTCCACATAGTCTGATAGTCGTAGATGACGATCCAAAGGTTCTTGACTCACTGATAGCACATCAGCCGACAGTTGAGGCGTCTACGGCGGCCATGGTTGGGGTCATGCGTTCAATTCGAGAAGGCACAAAAACGGAAGGTCGGCCATGGGCTGGCAAGCCTGTCCCTGAAGTCGAAAACCCTTCAGCCCATTCCTATAACGCCGATGCAGCCACGCTTGATCTTGCAACAAGGGTACGCATGGCTATCGTGGACAAGATTGGCTACCGGCTTAAGGAGGACGATAACGCGCTGTCGCTTGACCCTATGGTGCGACAACAATTAGTAGCGCGCTATAACGGCTATGCCGACCAGATTAGTGCAGCCTATCAACAAGCCCATGATTCTGGGAGGCTGCCCTGGTTAATACGCTATGAGCATCTTGAGGTCTAAATATGCCTAAACAACGAGCCGATCAAAGCCCAGCATCCGAGAAGCCCAAAGAAAGTAAGAGCAACCTTTCTTCACCAAAGCCTGGCAGCCCAATGGAAAAATTCAACAACGCCTTACGCAAAATTCTATCCGTACCCAAGAATGATATAAAGAAGAAGTAGACCGCCTAACTCGTCTGAAAGAAGTGTTGATTAGTCAAGTATATTAGTACTTGGCGGCTCTAACTGCAAGATCGTAGGCGCCCTGTTGTTCAAGTGCGCTCAGAGAGAAAGGAGATTTCACTAGAGAGTAATATTAGCATGTTTTTAGGTATTAGTAAAATGATGGACGTGTCCTATCTTCCGACTACCTTGTGTTTTTGTCCATATATGATAAAGTAAACCTTATGTCTGTAGGGATAATAGAGAGTAGACCAATAGAAATTGACGAAACGCAGCCGGAATGGTGTCGGGCTCGCGTGGCATATTTTGCTGGCGCAGCGCTGCGTCACAAAGATGCGTGGCAGATGCATCACGATAACGGACAGTTTGATGTATTGTTAGCCGCTGTGGGAGAGGAAACGCGGGAAATACGCGCCAAGCCGTCGATACAACACTGCATGGTGGAGGCCGCCCGTGCTCGTGTAATCGGTGGTTTGCTAGGCTTGAGCGAGGATGCAATCTATACACTGGAAAAAGCCGCCCTGCTGCACGATTCTTTTAAGGGCCGAGAGGTAGTTATGATGCTGGAGCGGGGACCTAGTTGGGAAAGTTACGATGCTGCCCAAGCCGCCGCGCGAGACTCTTGGGAAAGAAGCGGCCGGTTCAGTACTGAAGTGATGGATATTGCGGGTTCGGTAGCCCACGAATCCTTGCTTGAAATGGAAGAGATTCTTGCCAAGCCGGATGAGGAACTCACTGACTTTGACAAGATGTGCTTAGCCATGCATCTTATTGATGATAGCACCGTTGAATTTTACTGGGCGACTCCTGCCGATGAATCCGGCAACGATCTCGACCGCCGCATGACTAAAAACGAGCACAACGAACGATACACGGCGTTAAACGAAGAAGGCCGCAAGTATTTTGGCGGACGTACGGCATACGAAGCACAGCGCGAGATTGGCCACCGCGTGGAAGATCGGTTAGCCGGTCTGATCATGGCAGAAACCGGCACGACGTTTAATCCTCGTGACTTACAAGTTATTATGGATAATCAGATTAAGCTGGACATCACCGATATTATGTTACACCAGATGACTGCGGAACCAGCCGCTTAGGACTAGCGCTCCAATAGCCGGATCAAGTAATGCCCATACCCGCTCTTAGTGAGTTCGCCAGCGAGCTCGCGTAAGCGGTTGTCGTCGATGAAGTGTTCCTGCCAGGCGACTTCTTCGATGCAGCCAATCTTGAAGCCGGTGCGTTTTTCGATAACCTCAACGAATTGGGCGGCGTCGTTCATTGAGCTGAACGTGCCGGTGTCCAGCCAGGCCGAGCCGCGGCCCATGCTTTGCACTTTGAGTTTGCCGCGCTTTAAGTATTCTTCGTTCACCGCGGTAATTTCCAGCTCGCCGCGGTCACTGGGCTGGATATTTTTGGCAATGTTCACCACATCGTTGTCGTAAAAGTACAGGCCCACGACGGCGTAGTTCGACTTGGGCTGAGCCGGTTTTTCTTCTATGGAAATGGCGGTGCGGCTGGCGTCAAATTCTACCACACCGTAGCGTTCGGGGTCGGCCACCTGGTAGGCGAATACAATGCCGCCGTCGGGGTTGGTGCAGCGTTTGAGGCTGTTGCCAAAGCCGTGGCCGTAAAAGATGTTGTCGCCCAGCACTAGCGCGACTTTGTCGGTGCCGATGAAGTCCGCGCCAATAATAAACGCTTCGGCCAGGCCGTTCGGCTGCGGCTGCACGGCGTAGCTAAACTGGCAGCCGAGCTGCGCGCCGTCGCCCAGCAGCCGCTGGAACGATTGGGAATCTTCCGGCGTGGTAATGATGAGAATCTCGCGGATGCCGGCCATCATGAGCGTGCTGAGCGGGTAGTAAATCATCGGCTTGTCGTAAATGGGCATCAGCTGCTTGGAGATACCTTTGGTGATGGGATACAGTCGTGAGCCGGAGCCGCCGGCTAAAATAATACCTTTCATTTTGAAATCTCCTTTTTCTTGCTATAAGACTTGTTTTGTAGATAATTGTGTTCGCTGATAACGCTCCGTCCTGTTTCGCTTTCCAGCTGTTTGCGGGCGGTTCCGGCAATGCTACCGCCGCGGTGTGCAGCGCCGCGATTATCATCCATTCCACGTGCATTATCGGTGCGGGCAATTTCGGTAGTCGCGGCCTCGCCAAGCTGTGTAAACAAGAGCTCCAGATCGTTCATGTGGTCGCGGAGATTTTCGCGTTTCAAGCCCTTGAGCTTTTTATATTCGCTTGGCGTAACGCCAAAAGTAGCCCTGGATATCTCTGCCGTTAAGATGGCAAAATCTCGCTGTTCGGTTACGCCGCGTTTCTGCCATTCATCGGTTAGTTCATCGCGTATGGCAATGCCGCGGACACGGCGCTCAATCCAGTCCTCGCTGTAGCCTTTGGCGCGGTACAGCGTCTTCATACGTTTTTGCGCGAGTTCCGGATTTTCAATTTCCTGTATGCGTTCATAGCCGGTACGTGCCAGCCAGCGCTTGAACGGTTCCGCCTTTTTGCTGGGAATGGATTGGATGAGCCGAAAGATACCTTCGGTGTTCCAGCAAGGTAGCTTCTGTTTGCCACCGGGAGTATTAAAGGGAAGAGAAAGGGGCGTCGAAATTTGCGACGCCCCTTTGCCGCCGCCGGATTCAAACAGTTCTCGTATCGCAGGATCGTTATGGCGTAAATCGCGGACGTAGCGTGCTGGGTCGGTTGAGTCGGTCAGCGCCGCTACAACGTCTGATATTACAAACCACCATTCGCCACCGTGGAGCTGTTTACGGATCTCTTTGCGTTGGAAGATGGCGATTTTGTACGGACCCCCGTCGGTCATTGTTCTAACTCTTTTGCGATGTAGTTTTTGAGGTCATCGCGCCAGTCCGGCAGTTTGAGCCCGGTGGCTTCGATTTTAGTGAGGTCCATGCTGCTCTTGAGCGGTCGCGGCGCCACGCCTGGCTTGCTTTTGAAGTATTCTTCGGTGGTGGTGTCGGTAACGGTGAGGTCGTCACGCCCCAAGTCCTTAAAGATAGTGCGCGTAATGTCCGCCCAGCTGGCCGGTTCGCCGCCGTTGGTGAGGTTGTAGGTGCCATACTCGGCCTTGCTTTCGAGCAGCGTTACCACGCCATCTACCAGCGCGTGCGTAAACGTCAGCCGCCCGACTTGGTCGGCAACAACGGTGGGCGAAACGTTTTTTTCGGCCAGGTTGAGCATGGTGCGCACAAAGTTGGGGCCGTCGCCGATGAGCCAGGTCGTGCGCAAAATATAGTGCTTGGGCGTGATGCCCACCGCCAGGTCGCCGGCGGCTTTGCTTTGGCCGTAGACGCCCAGCGGGGTGAACGGTTCGTCCTCGGTGTGCGGGTCGCGTGTGCCATCAAACACATAGTCGCTGGATACGTGCACCAGCGTAAGGCCGTGCTCGGTGGCGATTTTGCTGAGGTAGCCGGGGCCGGTTGCGTTTACTTTCCAGGCGGCTTCGCGGCCTTCCGGTGCTTCGGCGCCATCCACGTTGGTGTAGGCGGCGGCGTTTATAATAACGTCGACCTTCGACCAGTCGTAATTTTTTACTTTTTCCCAGTCGGTCATGTCGAAGGTGTCGCGGTCAACAGGGGTTGCCTTCGGATACTTCGCCAGCAAAGCCTTGCCCAGCTGGCCATAGGCACCAATAATGAGAATACGTGAGTCGTCCATCTAAACCTCCATTGGTTTCACATCTTTAAGCATCGGGTGGCTGCGGTCGCGGTCGCTCAAAATGGCTTGGTCGAGCGCAATCGGCCACTTGACCCCAATATCCGGGTCGGCCAGGTTGGCAAAGCAATATTTGTCGTAGTTGTCGGCGCTCCAGTGGGCATTGACGCTGTATAGGTAATAGGTGTCGGGCTCCAGCGTTTGGAAGGAGTTCGCCACCCCTTGCGGCAGAAACACTGCTTTGTTGGGCGTAATTTCTACCGTGACGAGCTTGCCAAAGTTCGGCCCTTTGCGCAGATCGACGTAGGCGGCAAACACCCGGCCGGTGACAACCGAAATGTACTTGTCCCACGGCTCGGCGTGGAAGCCGCGCGTCACCCCCGCCTCTTTGTTATAACTGAGGCTGTTTTGCACCACGTTGAATGCTTCCGACATCCCGGCAGCGACCAGCTTGGCTTTTTGGTATTTTTCCTGGAAATAGCCGCGCTCATCCCCCACGTCGGTCACGTCGAAAATGATAAGCCCCGGAATGTCCGTTTGGTGTGCGGTGAATTCGGTGGTTGGTACTGCCATATTACCGTCCTAACTCCTTATATTTTGCTTCGGTAGTGTCTTTTTGCGGGCGCCACCACCATTCGTTTTGCTTGTACCACTCAATTGTGGCGGCCAGGCCGTCCCGGAAGTTGGTGTAGTGCGGCGACCAGCCGAGTTCGTCCCGCAATTTGCTGGCGTCGATGGCGTAGCGCAAGTCGTGACCAGGCCGGTCGTTCACGTGGTCGTAGGCGTCCTTCGGCTGATCCATCAGCTCCAAAATGAGCTCCAGCACGTCTTTGTTATTCTTTTCGCCGTCGGCGCCAATCAGGTAGGTTTCGCCAATCTTGCCCTTTTGCAAAATGGTGTGTACGGCGCTGTTGTGGTCGTCTACATGGATCCAGTCGCGCACATTCTCGCCGGCGCCGTACAATTTGGGCCGCTGGCCGGTCAAAATATTGGTAATTTGCCGCGGGATAAACTTTTCTACGTGCTGGTAGGGGCCGTAGTTGTTAGAGCAGTTGGAAATAGTCGCCTTTACCCCAAACGACCGCACCCAGGCGCGCACCAGGTGGTCCGAGCCGGCCTTGGTGGACGAATATGGGCTGGATGGATTGTACGGCGTGGTGGGAGTGAACTTGCGCGGGTCGTCCAGCTCCAGGTCGCCATACACTTCGTCGGTAGAAATGTGGTGGTAGCGGTTGCCGTGCGCCCGCGCCGCCTCCAGCAGGGTGAACGTGCCGACCAGGTTGGTGTGGATGAACGGTTCCGGGTTATGCAGCGAGTTGTCGTTGTGGCTCTCGGCCGCAAAGTGCACCACCACGTCGTTTTTGCTAAAGAGGTCGTCCACGAGCGCCCGGTCGCAAATGTCGCCCTCCACAAACGTAATTTTATCGGCAATCTCGCGCAGGTTGTCGCGGCTGCCCGCGTAGGTCAGTTTATCCAGCACCGTTACCTTGGTGTCGGGAAAATTTTTAACGGTGTAATGCACAAAGTTCGACCCAATAAACCCTGCGCCACCGGTAACAAGCATATTCATATTGTTATTCTACCGTATCCTTTCCATTGGTGAGTGGTTCGACCACTGCCACAAGCGGCAGATGGTCCGAAATATCTACTTGCGGGCAATGGTGCTCTAGCACGCGCACATCGTGGCCGACATACATGAGGTCCACCACTGCCGTGCCGTAGCCGGGAAATTTGACCATATCTTTGCGCTTTATATTAAAGCTGGTGGTGAGCTCTTGCCCGAATACTGAGGTAAGCAACTCGTCTATGGGTTTGAGCGCGGGATTCGTCGGCTTGAGGTTAGAATCTCCGGCTAGTAATATATGCGTTTTGCCGCGCACAGCATCGGCAATGGTTTGGCACATTTTTTTGCGCCGGTCGCTGGCGCGCTCGCCCACCAGATCCCATATGCCGTGCATATTGAAGACATTCCAGAAGATGTCATCTACCTGTACGACGGTGTGCTGCAAATTACGCGGTGTATTAGCCCAAGCCTGAGGATTGTGCTCTGTACGTTCGCCGTAGGGTACGTCGTAGGGTATGATGTGGTGCTCGACGATAGGAAAACGCGAAAATGTCGCATTGCCGGACGGGAAACGATGGCCTTGCTCATTGTCTATAAATGCCTCTGCATATTCCACAGCGGGAAAATGCATCCGGCTTTGGATCGCCTCGATAGAGCGGTAACGCTGAGGGGTGGCCGGGTCATCGCTGTTGAGCACTTCTTGCGCCACCAAAATATCTGGCTGCTCGCGCTCCAAAAAGTCTAGCAACTCTTCCATTAAGATGCCCCCTCGCCAGAGGTTGAGTGAAACAAATTTGAGTTTCATGGTTACACCCGGTTGATAAGTTTGGTAATGTGCGCGACGAGCTCGTCGAGCCGTGCCTGGGTTTTGGCTTCGGCGTTTAGCCGCAGCAAGGGTTCGGTGTTGCTGGGCCGGACGTTACACCAGCTCTGGTCGTCGAACCGAATCGTTAAGCCGTCGAGCGTTTCGTGTTCGTTCTCCGGGAAGGCGACGGCAACGCGGTCGATGGTGCCTTGCTTGTCGGCCACCTCAAAGTTTGTTTCCGGTATTTGCAGATATGCTTTGCGCAGCGGTGCAACGAGTTCAGAGAGTGTCTTGCCGCTGGTGCTCAAAATATACAGACCGATAACGGCGGCAATAAGTCCGCTGTCGGCACAGTAGTTGTCGCGGAAGTAATAATGGCCGCTGTGTTCGCCGGCAAATACCGCGTTATGTTCGCGCATATTTCCCTTAATAAAAGAGTGACCAACCCGCGTGCGTACCCATGTGCCACCGCTCTTCTCTACCATTTCGCTGGCGGCCTGGCCGCAAATAGCATTCAACAGGATAGTTTCGCCGGGGTGTTGTTGCAAAAAATACTGGGCGAGTAGGGCAGTGAGCACGGTGCCGGAAAGGGGTTCGCCATTTTCGTCCAGTAGCACGGCACGGTCGCCATCGCCGTCAAAGGCCACGCCGGCGTCGCAGCCATGTTCTTGTATGGCTTTTTGCAGGTCAATCAGATTCTTCGCTTCCAGCGGGTTGGCAATGTGGTTGGGAAAAGTGCCATCCAGGTCAAAATACAGCTCAGTTACTTCAAACGGCACGTACGGCTCGAGTTCCGGGAAGATCTTGCCAGCCATGCCGTTGCCGGCATCGACAGCGATTTTCAGTTCTTTCAGCTTGTTTGCGTCGATGAACGATAGCGCGTGCTGTATCCAGGCTTCGGTGATGTCGGTTTGCGTTACGGTGCCGGGCTGCTTGGCAGTCTGGAACTTGCCGGCAATAATGCGGTCACGGATTTCATACAACCCGGTTGCTTCGCCTACTGGCCGAGCCTCCTCACGGCACAGTTTAATGCCGTTATATTCGCCGGGGTTGTGGCTGGCGGTTATCATCATGCCGCCGGCGAGTTTACCGCTGCCGACCGCGAAATAAATCATGTCGGAAGTTACCTCGCCGATGTCCTGTACGTCGCGCCCGGCCGCGCGAATGCCTTCAATAGCCGCGGCGGCCAGTTCGGCAGAATCGGGTCGCATATCGCGCCCTACGGCCACCGGCCCCTCTGTTGGCAGCCAATTGGCAAACGCCTGGCCAATTTTATGAGCAACATCGGCAGTCAATTCGCTGCCGACCCGCCCGCGTACATCGTACGCCTTGAATATGTTGTTGATAGCATCCACGGGGATTACTCCTTTGCTTACGTTTATGCTTCTCAACTAATGCTGGCGAGCACTAGCTGCATCCAGCGTAGCCCGGCTTACTGCTGGTGTCAATGCTACTTACGGCCGCCTGTTTCTCTTGGTCGGCGCGTGGCCATCTTCGCTAAAGAAATATTTGATGGCCAGCTTCGCGAGGCCGTAGGTTTCGACGATGCCGGCGGCGACGACCGACGGCACGGCGAACGCGTTGTTGGCAAACCGCATCACGCCAAAGCCGATTAAAATAATGAGCGCGTAGCTAAAAAAGAATCCTGCGACCACCAGGTACATCAAAATGCGATTCCACAGCCGCCGAAGTTCTTGCTTTTCCTGACGGTTTTCCAGGCTGATCTGCTCGTTTTCGGCATCCCAGTCCCGCTGTTTTTCGTTCTTTTCGGCGATTTCGTTAGAATTGTCGGCGGGCAGCAGTACGTCGCGGAATGTCTCGAAAGCCGCGTGGCGTTCTTGTTCTAAGTTGTTGCCGGCCGTTTCACCGTTAGTCGTCTCGCCCATGTCCTAAACTCTTGAGCCGGTAGCGCATGGCCGACGGCGAAACGCCAAACAGGTGGGCGAGCGCCGATGTATTGTCGTCGGTGAGGCCGTATTTTGCTTTTACCTTGGCGATAAGCTCCGCCGGCATCAACAGCTCTGCAGCAAAACAGTCTGCCTCTTGCTCCTTTTCTGGTTTGCTTTCGGCGTACAGTGAGTCGCGGCGGTACACGCCATATTCGTTTGATTTATGGTCTAAAAAGTAATGACCCAGCTCATGCGCCAGGGTAAAACTTTGCCGGGCGGCCGGTTCCTCGGCGTTTAGAAAAATCTTCCGTTGCTGTTTGTCGAACAAGCCGGATATTTGGTCGGTCTTTTCGTTGGGCATGAAGTACACAATTTCGATACCCTCGTTCGAAGCGATTTCAGACAAGTTTACCAGGGGGGAAGTAAGGGCGTACTTTTTGCGGATGGCCTGCGCTTTTGCTTTGGCATTGTTCCAGTCGGCACTCATAGCACCCTCCTTTCTACTGTATGTTGCCTCCCAATGCAACACTTTTATTGTAGCAGCGTAGTACATACTACTACAAATTGCTTTCGCGCAGCGTCGGGTCTGCTATAGTGTAATGGCATGAAAATTATCGTGGTTGCTGGCGGGCAGGGTACGAAGGTGTGGCCGTATTCGCGCAGCGACAAGCCCAAGCAGTTCCAGCCGATCATCGGCGACACGTCGTCGTACGTGGAAAATATCCAGACGTTGCTTAAAAAGTTTCCACCCGAAGATATCTACATTTCCACTAAGCGCAAGTTTATCAAATACGTTTCCGAGCAGTCGCCACAGATCCCGCTCAAAAATTACATTATTGAGCCAGACATTGCCAAGGACCGCGGCCCGGCCGAAGGTTTGGCGTTTTTGAAGCTGAGCGTGCTGCATCCCGACGAGCCGTTTTTTCTGATTCAATCCGACTGCATCCGCCGGCCCGAAAAGAATTTTTTGCAGATGATTGCCGACGCCGAGAAGTTGGTTACGCGCGACAAAAAGCTCATTACCGGCGGCATTAAGGCCACCGAAGCCAATATGGGCGTCGATTATCTGAAGCTGTCCGACCGCATTCAAGATTCCGGCCAGGAGGCCTATGGCATCGAGGAATTTTTGTACCGCGGCAGCAGCTACAAAGAAACAAAGCGGCTGGTGGACAACTTTCGGGTGGTGATCCACTGCAACCACTACTGCTGGTACCCCGAGCTGATGCTTGAAGCCTACAAGCAGCACCGGCCGGATTGGTACGACGCGCTCATGCAAATAAAAGCCGGGCTGCACAAACCTGGCGAGGACGCGCTTATTGAGCGGGTGTACCAAAAGATGGAGAAAGGCCCCACCGAAGACGTGACGCGCCACGTGTTTGACAGTGGCAACGGCCAAGTTATATTGCTGCCGTTTAAGTGGACGGATATTGGCACCTGGGGTTCGGTGTACAGTTTTTTTGCCGACGGGCAGGAAAATTACGAAGACGGGCACGTGCTGGCTATCGACACTACGCGTACGCTTGTTAAAACGAGCAACCAGCAAAAGCTGATCGCCGTTGCCGGGGTAGATGACCTGGTGATTGTCGATACCGACGACGTGCTGCTTATCGTGCCCAAGAATAAAATCGAGAAAATCAAAGACCTGCAGGCGCGCCTGACCGAAGCCGGCGAGAGCGAATATCTTTAATTTTTCGTCTTTCGGGATTTCATGCGTCTGCGGATGAAAGCATCCATGCGCTGACGGAAGATCTCTGGCGCAAAGGCTTCGGCTGTGCTGCGAATGAGGAGCGGGTCGAATTTTTTGGGGTCAAAGCGTTGGATGGCCTCACAGAGCGCAGCAACGGTCTGCTCGGCAAAAAACAGGCCGGTTTTGCCCTCGTGCACGTAGTCGAGCGCCCCCCCGGCTTTGTAGGCGATGACCGGCGTTCCTGCGGCGAGCGCTTCCACCGGCGTGACGCCAAAATCTTCGTAGGCGGCAAATAAAAACGCTTCGGCTTCGGCAAAATAACCGACCATTTCGGCGTCGCTCACGTCTTTTGGAAAAGTGATGGTCGGCCCGGCCATGCGCACGAGCCGTTCATGCTCCGGCCCGCGGCCAATAACGGTGAGCGGCACGCCCAGGCGGCTACAAGCCGCAACAATCAGGTCGATCCGCTTATAGGGCACCTGCCGG